>QKJO01000242.1 GCA_003249275.1 Spirochaetaceae bacterium | reverse complement strand
ACGATCATGTTTCATGCTCATCTTGGGTCCGGGGCGACGGCGGTAGGATTCTGTACAAACTGCTATCCGGGAAGCAAACAGGCTACTCTGGAAATCAGGCTGGAAAAAGCGGTTCTATCGGTCAAGCAGAGCGGACTGACGATCCGTCCGTAGATCCCCGATTCAATCAGCTCCTTCGCTTCAATCGTCGCGGGATTCAGACGGTTCTGAAAGCAGACTCCCAGACGTTTGCCCGTCTTTTTGCTCGCCCCTATCATTCTTTTCACATCATAAGGATAGATGGCCAGAGGTTTTTCACAAAAGACATGGAGTCCATGCTCCATACAGTCGATGGCAATTTCAGGATGGAGATAGTGGGGTGTTACTATATGGACGGAATCCAGGTCTGTACGGGAAAAAAGATCTCTGTAGTCGGTCAGGGTTTCTCCGCCGTAGATCTTTGAAAATGCTTCCGCTTTGCTGCAGTCGCTATCTACAGCAAAGAGGATTTCGGTATCAGGATTATTTATCAATGCTTTACCGTGATTCTTTGATACCGCACCGCAGCCGATCACGGCAGTTCTGTATTTACTCATTTTACCTCCACAAAATGCATCGTCCGGTACTGGCCCGGGGTGATTTTTTCTTCATTCTTAAAGACTCTCATCAGGGTCCGCAGACTCCCGAATCCGCATTGAGAGACAACTTCCGTCACCAGAGCACCCTCGGCCAGAGCTTTCTTGGCTGAGACTATCCGGAGATGGCTGATATAATCGGAAATTTTCAATCCGTGATGTTTTTTGAATACTCTGGACAGAGATACGATCGTAACCTTCAGATGGTCGGCGATCTGGGTCACATTCAGCATGGAATCATGAAAATTTCCATCAATATAGGCCAAAGCTTTCCTGTAGAGTTCATAAGTCTCAGATGTCGGATTATTCCGTGAGAGACTGTTGATGCTGTATACGGCATTGCACAGATTGTGTATCTGCTCCTCGATCTTCGCCCTGGAGTGTTCAAAATCATCAGCCAGCAGGATGGGTGGAAGGGAAAAGTCCGGAATCGCATTTTCGTAACGGTCGTTCAGCCGGTTGGCTGTTCTGATGGCCGTGGAAGCGATGTTGAACAGGAGATAGCGCATCCGCTGCGGAGAGACTCCCAGGCTGCTGTTGTATTGTATTACTTCACCGATTATATCCAGCGATTTTCCGGCGTCCCCCGCCTGAATGGCCTCGATAAGCGCCAGCTCTTCTTCTGCTGTGTAGGAAAAATGCATCTCCTGACTCCTTTCGATCATTTCATGATAGAAAAGACAGTCATTGACCGAAGAGTATTTGCATCGTTCAAGAACACTCACCGCTTCCAGGTAGGCCTCTCCCAGTTTGTCCAGGCCGGAAACCAGATCTGATGAACATGCTTTGGCAAAACATCCGGTTATGTCCTTCCTGATCTGTTCCACCTGATCAGAGAACTCAGTATAAAACCGCTCCTCATCCGTTATCGGCTGAGGATTGAGTATCAGAGCGATCCCGTGGGGCGAACTGAACGGGAGAACCTCATAGGATCTCTGCTGAAAAAAATGTATGATCCCCTCTTCATCACAGATGTCGTACCCTTCTACGCGGGAAACCAGCAGAAGAACAATGAATTTGTCCGAGGAAAAATGTATGCCGAATTCGGAAAGGGTATTGATGCTGACAGAACCGTCCCTGTAATCAAGGAGTTTAGCAATGATATGGCTCTTCAATGATTCCTTCTGAGAGTTCATAATCCTGTTCATACCTTCTTTCTCCTGCTTCAGCTTTGAGAGAGAGAAGAGAAAGGGTGAATAGGCGCTGTCTACACTCCTGCTTTTATCGATGAAGGTTCCCGAATCTGCCATTGCTCTCTCATAGTCGGTCCATTCCCTGTTTGTAAGTCTCCAGACAACAAAGATACCGGCGATCAAAGCCAGAAAGAAATACAGCAGTGAGGATGTGAGGAGATTGATCAGGGACCGGTAATAATCCTTCTGATCCCGGATGACGACATACTTGAGATTTGTATAGTCGGATGAAGCTGCCGTCAGCATTTTCTGTCCGGAAAGTTTGCTCTGTCTGGAGACCAATTTTGTAAACTGGGGAATTTGATCCCCCGTTCTGAAGGTATCCGTAAAATCATAAACGACCCGCTCAGTCAGCTCATTCATGATCACAAGATCGTTCAGATTTTTCAGACTCCCTGTGAAGATCTCGGAGATGTCCACAAGGAAGGCTACATAAAAATCCCGCTGCCAGCTGGTATGGGCAAAGTTAAGGGGACGGAGAACGATGATCCTCCGGAGCTGGGATCCCCCGGCAAGAGAGGTTGTCGCATCTTCAATTTCGAGGGTCATGGATCGGTTCAACAGAATCTGTCTGGTCTTCTCCTTCGACCAGTTCAGATCAAAATCGTTCATCAGGGAAAAATCTTCAATGTCTCCCCAGCGTCTCGCGGTAAAGTAAAAATCCAGAGAGGGAGAATAGAGCATACAGTTGGCAATGGCGGTCCGGGTATCCAGCAATTGACTCAACTCAAGGGTCATTCCGTAAATAGACATGGCATCTATTTCGTCGGACGAACTCAGACTGTCCAGGAGACGGAAGCGGGAATCCAACACCAGTTTGTCGCAGATGAGATTGATCTGGTTGAATACCAAATCAAATTCGTGCCTCATAAACTCTGCGGCCAGAGTATTGGACTCGGATACATTTCTGTTCATCAGTGAGAGACTGGTTGCAGCAAATAAAACAAACAGGACCATAGGGATAAGACATACAGTCAGGTAAGAGTAGATCCATTTAATCAGTATACTTTTTTTAAAATTGTTTGTTTCTCGCTGCAACCTTGACATCTTTTACACCGGTAATCTGCCACCGCATTTCTCCGCCAGCATTGACTTGAAAAGATCTCCGTCAACAGGAAGATCTACCCAGCCGCCGCCGGTCCATGAAGACATGTGTATGGCATTGGATATTTCTAGTCCTTTGATCCCTTCTTCGCCCGGTGCCAGCAATTTGGTTCCGGTCAGTACGGCATCGCAGAAATTTTTTATGATACCGGGATGGGATGTATAGGTACCCTTCACCGGAATCTCGCACTTCCAGCACTCGGGCTGACCGATCTCCCCTTTAAAACGCTCATTGAAACTGTCGGATGATTCGCTCAGACGCCAGAAGGTCAGTTTATCATCTTCAATGACAAGCTTTCCCTGGGATCCGCTGATCTCCAGACGGTTGGTTCCCGGTGAATCGGCAATGGTTGTAATATAGGAGCCGACGGCTCCATCAGGATACTCGAATAAGGCAAAAACATCATCTTCCACTTCAATATTTCTATGTTTTCCATAGTAAACTTCCGCCCGAACCCTGGAGGGCATGCCGCAGATCCATTGCCAGAGATCGAGATTGTGGGGATTCTGGTTCAGAAGAACACCGCCGCCCTCCCCTTTCCAGGTCGCTCTCCAGCTGCTGGAATCATAATAACTCTGAGCTCGGTACCAGCTGGTGATGATCCAGTTGGTATGGATTATGCGGCCCAGATGACCGGCCTGAACCATTTCCCGGGCCTTCTGATAGACGGGATTCGTTCGCTGGTTGAGCATGATCCCGAAAACTTTTCCACTCTGTACAGCGGCCTTATTCATCTCTTCAACCTGACGGGTGTAAACTCCCGCCGGTTTTTCACAGAGCACATGAAGTCCCGCCTTGAAGGCTTTCACCCCGTAAACTGGGTGATAATAATGGGGCACTGTCGGGATGACGGCATCACAGCTTCCCGACTCGATCAGCTCTTCTGCCGTTGAGAAATAAGAAACCTTTTCACCGCAAAGCTCTTTTGCCCTGACCAGCTGACGGGCATCCGTATCCGCAACAGCCGTCAACAGAGCGTTGGGGACTTTATTATCGAGAAATGCCCGGGTGTGCTGGCTTCCCATTTTGCCGAAGCCGATGATTCCGATTCTAACTTTATCCATTGCTTTCAGACGCCCCCGCTATAATACTTTTCATTGTCTTCAGACATAGTGAAGAATCTCCCGCCCAGTCTTCGGTTTTCCCCTCAACGCTTACGGTCTGATCATATCCGCTTTTTACCAGAGCCTCGAAGAATTCTATCATATCCTCATCAATACAGACCGGATATCCCCGGCTTCCTCTTGTGGCAACATGGGCATGCATGATCGGAGAAACCAGCTTAATCGTCGCCATGGACTCATTTTCCGAGAGGATATGGAAGGAATCGGCGAGGATGCCAACATTGTCCATCCCTACGACAGCTTGCAGACAGGCGGCTTCGGTCAGAGAGTTGATAAGATTGGTTTCTGATCTGTTCAGTGCCTCAATAGCAACTTTTATTCCGTAATCCTGTGCAATCTCACCTGTTAATCTCGTAATATCCGCCAGTTCGCGGAACGCATCCTGATAGTGCATTCCATCGGGAATGTGACGGGATTTTCCGGAGCCGAACACAACGAGTTCACTTCCCAGTTCTTTCATCCTCGCAAAGGCGCTATGGAGATAGGCGCTGATTTTTTGTCTATCCGCATCGGGACCTATGACCGTCATCGTCTTGGGAAAGAGGAGACAGCACTTTTCCACAGAAATCCGGCAGGACCGGACAAGCGCTAAGGCCTCTTGAAACTCTTTCTCATCCATAGCAGCGATAGCGTTCAATTTCGCCTCAATATAATCATAGCCAAGGGCCTCGGCTTCGATGATCATATTGAGATCTGTACACACTCCAAATCTCATTGTTGCATCTCCAGTCTATCGGAATTGGCGGAGAGGATTTTATCGCCGATTTTCAATTGGACATCGCTGCCGGTAACTTCAATTTGCACAGGCAGTCCTTTCCTTGTAATAACCGTGGCCAGGGTCAGGGGTACCCTGGTCCGGCTGCAGAGCTGTACCTGAGCCGTGGGAACACGGACAGGGTATCCATAGGAGATCCAGCCGGCTTTCGGTTCCTCAGATCCGCAGTAGAGTTTTGTCTCCCAATTACTGCCGCAGAAGGACGACTCTTCGCCGTCGGCGACAGAGCAAAGTGAGTGATTCGTGCCCGTATCGGAAAGGGAAAAGGCCATTGTATAGTCATTTCCGTTTTCCGAAGTATAAAGGATATGCTGATCAGAAATGACCCGGGCATTGTCTCCGGCAAAGTTCCAGATGAACCTGAGATCATGATCCTGAAGGCCCAATCCTGTCACATGATCAATGATGACAGCAGCTTCAAGGGAAGGGATGTAAGCCGCCTTGCGTCTGTGATACACAGGATCATCGGTAAAGACATAGCCGTTATGAGAAATATCAATCAGCATCAGATCGTCCTGCCTGGAAAAATTATGGCAGAAGGTCCTCACGCC
>QKJO01000159.1 GCA_003249275.1 Spirochaetaceae bacterium | reverse complement strand
AGTTTGCCTGCTGCTTCACCGGTGATGTTGTTTCTCCAGGTTCGGAAGGGGCTGAGCTGTTTGTCGTTTTTGTCAAAAACAAGATAGCCGTGCATCATTCCGCTGAAACCCATGGATTTCACGGTTTTAAGGGAGACGCCGTACTTCTCTCTGACGTCTTTTTTCAGGTTGGAGTAGGAGTTCTGCACTCCCGCCCATACTTCATCCAGAGGGTAAGTCCAGATTCCGTTATCCAGAGTGTTTTCCCATCCATGTCCGCCTGAGGCGATGGGGTTGTTGTCCATGCCTATAAGGACAGCCTTGATTCTTGTCGAACCAAGCTCAATTCCCAAAACAGTCTGACCTGTCTCTATCTGTGTTTTCAAATCCATAAAAATTTCCCCTTTACATATTGATTCAAAGGATTTATTATTCGCGTTATCGATAACGCATTTTGTACTACATGAGTAATAATGTCAATTAAAAGTTCATCCGACAGGGGGGAGCTCTCCCTTTTCAATTGACAACTGTGACAAGATGAACTTAAAATGCGTTAACGATAACGCAAGGCGGGGGGACTGGTGGCGACAATCAAAGATATTGCGGAGGCAGTGGGTGTATCCATTGGTACGGTGGACCGAATCCTTCATAAGAGGGGAAGGTATTCCGTACAAACCGCTGAAGCTGTACAAAAAGCCATGGTTGAGCTCAACTACACACCCAATATCCATGCCCGGGGCCTCAAAAAGACGAAAAGTCACCGGTTTGCCGCCGTCATCCCTCATCGGGATCAGGACAGTGGTTACTGGCGTCTGGTGGCGGACGGCATTCAAAGGGCCTCCGATGAACTAGGCTCCTACGGGAGCAGTGTGGATCTGTTTACCTTTGACCGTTTTTCTTCAGATTCCTGCCGTAGTGTGATGGGAAATGCCCTTGATTCCGGTATAGAAGGTCTCATCCTTGCCCCTGCCATACCGGATATTATGAAAGAGCTTCTAATTGATCAGGATATGCCTATATTTTTTGTGGATTCAGATATTCCAGAGCTGAAAGGCAGGACATCTTTTATCGGTCAGGATTCATTTCAGAGCGGTATACTTTCAGGCAAGCTTATGAATCTTCTTCTGGGACAGTCTGCAGAGGATGGGCAGGAACGGGCTGTTCTGCTTATCGATCCTCCCGGAAGCAATCCTCATCTCAAAAAAAGAATGGTGGGTTTTCGCGATTATATGCTTATCCATCAAAAAAATACCCGTCTTATTGAAATGAAAGAGGAAGTGGATGATGAACAAAACTTTCATCTCTTCCTGGATCGTTTTTTCTCGGAGTCTGACCGCCTTCCGGACGGAATCTTTGTAGCAAACTCATCGGTCTATTATGCCGCGTCCTACCTTGAGAAAAAAGGAGACCGTTTCTGCAGCATTCCCCTGATCGGCTACGACCTGATTCCCGGAAGAGAGAGTTTTATCGAGACGGGCATTATTGATTTTATTCTGACACAGCAGCCCGAAGAGCAGGGATACAGAGCCGTCATACAGCTCTATGAGGCGGAAGTATTGAAAAAGGATATTCAAAAGGATTTTATCATCCCCATGAATATCATCACAAAAGAAAATCTTCATACATTTGAACATTACAATAAGAATTCAGTATAGGGAGGGTAACCTTGAGTTCCTTTAAAGAGTTAAAACAGATCTGTTTCGAAGCCAACATGGAGATTCCCCGACGGAATCTGGCCATCTACACATTCGGGAATGTGAGTGCCTTTGACCCGGATGAAGGGGTTTTTGCCATCAAACCGAGCGGTGTTGCCTACTCGGAACTGAAGGTGGACGACATGGTGATGGTCAACCTGGAAGGACAGGTCGTGGAGGGGAAAATGCGGCCTTCATCGGATACCATGACTCATGCTGTTCTTTACAAAGCTTTTCCCCGGCTGGGAGGAATCGTTCATACCCATTCCACCTACGCTGTGGCCTGGGCACAGGCAAAAAGAGCCGTACCCATCTATGGTACAACCCATGCCGATCATCTGGCGGGAGATATTCCCGTGACCGAAGTAATGACCGATGAAATGATCAAAGGGGATTATGAGGAGCAGACCGGATACCAGATTCTGAATGCCCTGAGAGATCAGAATCTGTCGGTGGATGAGGTTCAGATGATTCTTGTGGCCTCTCACGGTCCTTTTACCTGGGGAAAAACTCCGGAAAAAGCGGTCTATAATGCAGCTGTTCTGGAAGAACTGTGCCGTATGGCTCTTTTTACAGAGCAGATTGATCCCCGGGCAGGCCGTATGAAACAGGCCCTCATAGACAAACACTATCTGAGGAAACATGGAAAGGATGCCTATTACGGTCAATCCTGACCCCCCTTAGGCCTAACTGAAAAAAACACCGGGGCTGTGGTACAGCGCCGGTAGCTTAAAAAGCCCTTAGCCCCTTAGGCCTAAACAGAGAAAAACACCGGGGCTGTGGTACAGCGCCGGTAGCTTAAATGATTTCAAATCTTTAAGCCGAAAAAAATTAAAACACCGGATCAACAAACCAGCTCCGGTAGAAATAATAAGGAGTATTTATGAAAATTTATGATGATATGACCATCTGGATGGTCTCCGGCAGCCAGCACCTCTATGGTGAGGAAACACTGAACCAGGTCCGCAAACATACCGAGGAAATTGCCGGATATCTCAGTGATCAGAAAGGTATTTCAGCAAAGATCGAGTACAAGGGAATCCTGACAACTCCTTCAGAAATTACAGATTTCTGTACAAAAGCCAGTGCCGATTCCGCCTGCGGCGGCGTCATCCTCTGGATGCACACCTTCAGCCCCTCCAAGATGTGGATCAACGGCCTGAATATTCTGAACAAGCCGATCCTTCATCTTCATACCCAGTACAACCGTGACATCCCCTGGGATGAAATCGATATGGACTTTATGAACCTCAATCAGTCCGCTCACGGCGGCCGGGAGCACGGCTTCATCAATACCAGAATGAAAATTGAGCGTAAAGTCGTAGTTGGCTACTGGAAAGAGCAGAATGTTCAGGAGCGTATTGACGCCTGGATCAGAGCGGCAGCGGCTGTGAAAGAGATGAGAAGTGCCAAAGTTGCCCGTTTCGGCGACAATATGAGAGACGTCGCCGTTACCGAGGGGGACAAGGTTGCCGCCCAGATCGCCTTCGGTTTCGATGTCTACGGCTATGCTGTTGGTGATCTTGCGGCTGTTGTCGCGGCTGTCACCGACAAAGAGATCGACGCTCTTGTTGCAGAATACAAAGGCCAGTATGAGGTTGCAGCCGAACTGCTGCCCGGTGGAGCAAGGCATGAGGATCTCAGAACGGCAGCCCGTCTGGAAGCGGGTATGGAGAAATTCCTGAGAGAGGGTGGTTTCAGCGCTTTTACAACAACTTTTGAGGACCTCCACGGTCTGGCTCAGCTCCCCGGCCTCGCCTGTCAGAGACTGATGGACAAGGGTTACGGATTCGGCGGAGAAGGGGACTGGAAAACAGCCCTGCTTGTCAGGGTAATGAAGGTTATGGGCAAGGGCAAAGGCGGCGGAACGTCTTTTATGGAAGACTACACCTACCACCTCGATCCGGCCAATACACTGGTACTGGGCGCTCACATGCTGGAAGTCTGTCCCTCCATCGCCGAAGGTGAAAAGGTCAAACTGGAAATCCATCCCCTTGGAATCGGAGGAAAGGACGACCCAGTCAGAATGGTTTTCAATGTCCCCGGAGGAGACTCTCTCAATGCATCCCTGATCGATATGGGCAACAGATTCAGACTTCTCATCAATGAAGTGGACACTCAGGCGCCCGGAAAGGATCTTCCCAAGCTCCCTGTTGCCCGGGTCGTCTGGAAAGCCAAACCCGATCTTCCCACAGCTGCTGCTGCATGGATACTGGGGGGAGGTGCCCACCACACCGGTTACAGCAAGGATGTAACAACCGAAATGCTTCTTGATTTTGCGGAAATCTGCGGAATTGAAGTGCTTGTCATCGATGACAAAACGGAAATCCGTTCTTTCAAGAACGAGATGAAATGGAACGATCTCTATTACACAATGAAGGCGTTCTCAGGCGGAGTGTGATGCATTCTGCATAAGGATACAGTTACCGGAGCTTCGGCTCCGGTTTTTTTTGTGATTCCGCAATCAGCAGAGTGTCGATTCTCTCTCGATGAACTGACCGTCGATGAGCATCTTCCGGGGCTGTGAACCGGGAGATCTCAGGCGGAGGCGCATGAGATCGACAGCCATTTTTCCGATTTCATCCATGCTGATTGCCAGGGATGAGAGGGAGACTCTGAGATGGCGGGCAAAACGGGTATTGCCGAGTCCGGCGATCTGTATGGTTCCGGGAATGCTGATCTCTCTGTCCAGAAACTCGGTCATGAAATCGGCGGCCAGGGAGTCTGAAGTACAGAAGAGGGCATCGATTCCGGCAGCCGTAATCTCGTCCGCTTTGTCTTCCAGTTTCTCGTTCTGACCCATCATGAACGTGCTGACTTCCAGGGATGATTCCCTTCCCGCTTCTTCGAATCCCTTGATGAGGAGCGAGTTGATGAGGGGGCTTTCCTCCTCCCAGCAGATGGCGGGATGAATGCTTTTCCGGGCGATGAGGGTTTTCCCTACTTTGTAGCCCATGGCGTAGCTGTCCATGCCGCAGAAATCATAGGGACTGCTCATGTCGAAAGAGTAGAGGTTCTGGTATATGATCTGGACAGGAATTCCAGCGGCATCAAAGAGGGCTATCATCTCTTCATAGGTGGATGCCGGAATATCCGATGCAGGGTAGAGGAAAATGCCTGAGACTTTCTGTTTGATGTATTTCCGGCAGAACTCGAAGGACTGATGAATCCGTTCCTCCACTGATCCCATCAGAGCGCCCGACCAGATCAGGGTGTAATCCTCTTCTTCACAGGATCTGGCGATCTGGGAGTAGAGGGGTTCCAGGATCTGGTTCCGTCCGATATCCGGAACGAGGAGGGCCAGGTATCTGTCTTCATCGCCCTCGGGTACGTTTTTGACAAATGTTCCGGCTCCGACTTTCCTCTCGATGAGTCCTTCTTCCTGAAGGTCGTTGAGGGCTTTGGCCACTGTGGGGCGGGAAATCCCGTATTCTTCCACCAGCATGAACTCCGTAGGCAGCTGATCTCCCTTCTTGTACACGCCGTTCTGAATCTTTTTAAAGAGATCGTTGTAGATAATCCGGTTCTTAGATTCTTTACTGCTCATTTGTCAAATTGCCTAATGAAGCTTATCAATTAATTTGACAAATGAATAGGGGCATGATAATTTCCTGATAAATGAAAGCCCTTCTGAATCTCTGCGATATCTGCTGTTCATACAACTCCGTACCGGTTTTACGCAATATCAATATG
>QKJO01000228.1 GCA_003249275.1 Spirochaetaceae bacterium | reverse complement strand
ATGATAGAACAGATCTGGAGGCAATAATGGTTATTTTAACACTGAATTGCGGTAGCTCTTCCGCAAAATTTCAGGTTTATGACTGGGACAAAAAAGAAGTCCTTGGTGTAGGAATGGTAGAAAGAATTGGTCAGGAAATGTCCAATATCGAGCACAAACCCCTTGATAAACCGGAGTTTGAAGACAAGAAATCCTGCCCCACACACAAAGAAGCAATTGAGTGGATCATCAGCACCATACTGGACCCCAAAGCCGGTTGTATTTCAGATATGTCTGAAATTAAAGCCGTAGGCCACAGAGTTCTGCACGGCGGCGAAAAGTTCAAACAGTCGGTTATTATTACAGACGAAGTCCTGAAGACATTTAAAAGCCTGTTTCATCTGGGTCCTCTTCATATGCCCGCCAATATCATGGGTGTGGAAGCTGCCAAGCTTGTGATGCCCGATGTGCCTCACTGTGCGGTCATGGATACAGCATGGCACCAGACAATGCCCAACTATGCCTACATGTACGCACTGCCCTACGAATGGTATGAAAAACACAATGTGAGAAGATACGGTTTTCACGGAACCAGCTATGTTTACACAGCCAAGAGAGCCTCTGTCCTCCTGGGCAAAGATCCCCACAAAACCAATGTTATCATCGCACATATCGGCAACGGCGCCAGCATCTGTGCCGTAAAAGACGGCAAATGCTACGATACATCCATGGGTCTGACACCTTTGGAAGGACTGATGATGGGTACCCGCTGCGGTGATATCGACCCCGCCATTGTTCCCTTCATCATGGAAAATGAAAAACTGTCTCCCAAAGAGATGGACGGCATTATGAACAAAAAAAGCGGTGTTCTGGGTATTACCGAAAAATTCATTGACCGCCGTGATGTTTACGCCGGTTACCTGAAAGGTGATGAGCGCTGTACCCTGGCTCTCGAAATGGAATGCTACAAAATCAGAAAATACATCGGTGCCTACACCGCTGCAGTCGGAAAAGTCGACGCTATCGTCTTCACCGCCGGCGTGGGCGAGATGAATCCCGTTTACCGTGCGAAAACCCTTGAAAACCTGGAAAGTATGGGCGTCAAAATCGATGCCGAGAAAAATGCCGCCAGCGTGACCAGAAATGCCGAAACCTGTATTTCTGCAGACGATTCTCCCGTCAAGGTGTTCGTCATCCCCACGGATGAGGAACTTGTCATGACAGAAGATACCTACGCTCTTATGAACGGTACCTACGATGTTCACACCAACTACACCTACTACTTCCAGAGTGCAGATTACCAGAACAAAGCCAGGGAGAGAGCTCTTCCCGCCAACCTGGAGAAGAATCCCGCATTGAAAAACATCATTGCAAAACCCCTCTCCTGACCAATTTTGAAAGAATAAAAAAAGCAGAACATCCGGTGAATCCGGAGTTCTGCTTTTTTTTTAAACTGACTGATTAAACTGACAGATCAAGATTGAAAGCCAGGGCATTGAGAAAGAGTCCCACATCACTGACGATACCCACAGCCTGACCGGACCCCCGGTCCGCCAGCTTGGTGACTACCGCAGGATTGATATCAATGCAGACAGTCTTGACCCAGGACGGGGTCATGTTGCCCGTACCGATGGAGTGGAGCATGGAAGAGAGCATCAGAATCATATCGGCATCTTTAATAATCTGTGCATACATCGTCTGAGCCACAATCATATCCGTTACAGTTTCAGGAAGAGGTCCGTCATCTCTGATGGATCCTGCCAGACAGTAGGGAATCCCTGACTTCAGGACTTCATACATCAGCCCCTCCTTCAGATCTCCCGAATCAATAGCCGCCTGTATGGAGCCCTGTCCGTTGATGCGGTTGATCGCCCTCATATGGTGATTGTGACCGCCGTGGGTGGGTTTCCCGTTTTTCATATCCACACCAAGAGACGTTCCATAGTAGACCGATTCAAGGTCGTGCACGGCAACGGCATTACCCCCGAGAAAGCCGTGAATATAGCCGCCCCTGATCATGGCGGAAAGAGCAGCTGCGCCTCCCGTATGAATGACGACGGGTCCGCAGACAACAATGCAGCGTCCCCCTCTTTTCTTTAATTCTTTCAGCTCTCCGGCAATGGCCTCCACGGCAATGTCATAACTCCGTTCCGATGAAACTTCGTTTGTCATAAAGGCAAATCCGTCATCCTTTTTCTCTGCAGCCGGTGGATAGACTCGGACAGACTCACTGCCGCAAAGGATCAAATCCCCTTTCCTGACATCCCTTATCTTCGTACAGATGAAATCGTTCCCCTTACGGACAATGACCGCATCCATTCTCTGACTGCCGACGGGATTCCATCTGTTATCGGCATAGATTTCTGTTCTGTGATTCGTTGTGGAGTAAAATCCCTCGGGAGCATAGGAGTCTTTGACGGACGCCTCAAAAACACCGTTCACTGCACCCTTCTCATAGACACCCAGCAGAGAAAGCTTCGAAAAGACATCCGCCAGCTGCTGATCTTCGGGAGCAAATACGGTGATCTCGACACGGGTTGTTTCCACTTTGGTTCTGCCCACATCCATCTTGTCTATGTGATAGCTGAGATCTTCTTCTACGATCAGATTGAGGATACCCGAAAGCAATCCCGAATCAATCAGATGCCCTTCGGCAATAACTGTCATCTCTTTCATGTTCAACACCTGTCAGTAACCGGCCTGTAATGTGGCCTTCATAATCTCACGGGCCTTCTCTTCACCCCTGAAACTGGAGATAATCTGCCCGGAGAAGGCGGCGGCACAGCCTACGCCGCAGGCGGTGATCAAACGGCCGTCCTGAACGACCCGGTCGTCCATATACACCCCGAAGGGACCGCTTTTATCCTCATATCCGGGATAGCAGGTAAATTTCTTCCCCTTGAGGATTCCTGCCTTGCCCAGAACCAGGGCCGGTGCAGCACAAATGGCGGCGATGAGCCTGTCCTTACTGTGAAACTCCCTGACCAGCCGGATAACCGTTTCGTCAGCGGCCAGACGGGCCGATCCGGGCATTCCCCCGGGTATAAGAATGGCTTCCGCCTCGCCGTCGAAGTCCTTCAGTTCCATGTCCGCTTTCAAAGTGATCCCGTGAGATCCCTCGATGAGGATTTTACCAAGACCTAATGTAACCACCTCTATACCTGCTCTCCGCAGAAAATCTATGGGTGTAACGGCCTCAACTTCTTCCAGCCCGTCCGCCAGCAGTACGGCTACTTCGGTCATGACAGAAAACCTCCTGTTTATCAGTGACTCAGAAGATCCTCGATCTCCTCTTTATAAAGATCATAAATCGTCGGTCTTAAAAGTTCCATCTTTGCCGAGAGTTCCCGTCCTACTTCAAAGTGGTTCTGCAGAATTGTAAACTGATAGATCCGTTCAAAGCTTGAAAAACCGTTGGCAGGGGAGACCAGATTGGCCACTTCCTGATTGATCAGTTCTTTCAATTCCGGAACTTCACCCATCAGAGTTCTGTTCTCATACATAATGTTGTTCTTTTTGGCGTACTCTTCCAGATTGTCGAAATCGGGCACAATCAACGCGGAAAGATATTTCTTATCCTGTCCCAGAACTACGGCATTGTCGATGTATGATGATTCCTTGAGCTTGGACTCAAGAGGAACGGGTTCCACATTCTCTCCGCCCAGAAGAACAATTGTATCTTTTGCTCTGCCGACAAGCGTAATTTCCTTGTTCAGGGAGAGAACCGCAATGTCTCCCGTATCCAGCCATCCGTCTTTGGTCAGAACTTTATCCGTCAGCTCCTGATTTTTGTAATAACCCTTCATGACCTGGGGTCCGCGGACATGAAGAACACCCCGTTCTCCCGGTTTAACTTCTTTGCCGTTGCTGTCCAGAGTTTTGATTTCCGTACCGATGAAGGCAGGTCCTACCGTATTAACGACGGGATGAACTTCTTTGCGCACAGAAATAACTGGGCCGGACTCGGTCAGGCCGTATCCCTCAAGCACCTTGACGCCGACGGCACTGAAAAAGTTGTCCACGTCTCTCTGCAGGGCCCCGCCCCCGGAAATACCGGCTCTGAGACTGGGGAACATCTTTCCCACGATCTTGCTGAAAAGGATTTTGTCTCCCAGAGCCCGGAAAGGGGCAGTCTGTATCCGGCCCAGGGCGGCTCCCAGCTTTCTGAATGCCTGACTCTGCCCGGTATAGTCGGGATAACGGTCTTCCAGAATACAGCAGAAGTGTTCATCCCTGATCGCTTTTTTGAGGAAGAACTGAAAGAGTTTCTCCGCCTTCTCTCCCTTGGCCTTAATATTCCTGAGAACCCCGGCATACAGAGCTTCCCAGAGGCGGGGCACAGCGGTCATCAGTGTGGGCTTCACTGACTGCAGATCCATAAGAAGTGTTTTTCCTATAGGTTTGGAGTAGGCAAGACAGGCGCCGTTCAGACAGGAGACATACTGTATGACACGCTCAAAGGAGTGCCAGACCGGCAGAATCGTCAGCCAGGTATCATTTTCTGAAACAGGCAGAGATGCGAGCATTGCTTCGGCCTGATAGACATAATTCCGGTTGGTCAGCATAACCCCTTTGGGAACCCCTGTGGTACCGGAAGTGAAGATGATTGTCGCAATATCTTCTTCCCCGCCCAGGGCAATCTCTCTTTCGATCAGTCCGGGTTCTTTTTCAATCAGTTCCCGACCTTTCTCCATGAGTTCAGAAAAAGTAAAAAAGGTAAATTCCGAAGCCTGTGCAGCTGTCTTTTCTTCTGCCGGATCAATCATAATGATCTGCTTGAGATCAGGAAGCTCTTTTTTAACTTCGACAATCTTCTCCAGCTGCTGCGAATTCTCAAGGATGACTGTTTTACAACCGGGAATACTGACGATATAGGCCAGAATTTTGGATGTGATGTCACAGCCGCGGGGAGCATCATTGGCTCCCAGAGACTGCAGTCCCATATCACAGATCAGCCACTCTTTTCTGTTGTCGGCTATAAGCCCGACAGTCTCGCCACGGACAATTCCGATGGACTGAAGTCCGGCGGCAAAACACTGAATTTCCCTGTAAAAAGTCTTATAGTCGGTGGGTTTGAATGTATCGTTGCTGTCCTTGCTAAGCTGAGCTGTCTTTTCGGGAAAAGTCTGCACAATTTTCTGCAGCTGCTTCATGATCGTAGGTTCCAAAATTATCCTCCCTGGCATCCTCTAAAACTCTTTCTGGTGAATCGGGGAAGAACAAACTCCCGGTATTCGAGTCAGGATTAAATACTAGTATAAAAGTACCATACCATAGTAGAGGTGGAAAAACTATCCGTCAATCTAAAATCTTGACCCGGATCATCCTATGCCCTATTCTCAACTTTATGAAAAATGATGTTGAAATAAGATTGGCACAGTGGGAGACGGACAAGGATCTGATCCTTTCC
>QKJO01000029.1 GCA_003249275.1 Spirochaetaceae bacterium | reverse complement strand
AATGTATTTGATTTTTCAATTGGAAATCCCAGCGCTCTTCCTCCCGAAATCTTTACAAAAGTCCTTCTGGAAGAAGCGGCAAAAGAGGATATGCACGGTTATATGCCCAATGCAGGTTACCCCGATGTGAGACAGCAGGTGGCTCAGTACCTCAAAGAGGAGCAGGGTGTCGAATTCCTTGCAGAGAATGTCCTGATGACCAGCGGTGCGGGGGGGGCTCTCAATGTGGCCCTCAAGACAATTCTCAACCCCGGCGACAGGGTTCTTGCAAGCCGTCCCTGTTTTATGGAGTACAACTTCTACTGCGACAACCACGGCGGGTCTCTGGGTCTGGTGGACTGCCTGCCCGGGTTCGATCTGAATGTGGATGCCTTTGAAGCCGCCATCGATGAAAAAACCGCCGCCGTCATCATCAACTCTCCCAACAATCCTTCGGGAAAGGTCTACAGCGAAGAGACTCTGAAAAAGATGGCGTCCATGCTGGACCGCAAGAGCGCCGAGATCGGCCGGAGGATCTACATCATCTGTGACGAGCCCTACCGGAAGATCATCTACGGTGATGCCGTGGTTCCCTCCATTCCGGCCCTCTATCCCCATACGATGATCTGTACCTCCTACTCCAAGGACCTCTCAATTCCCGGAGAACGGATCGGTTTTCTGGCCATCGCGCCGCAGCTGGAGGACAGGGACCATATCACGGCGGGTGCCATCCTGTGCAACAGAATTCTGGGATACGTCAATGCTTCCTCTCTTATGCAGAGGGTCGTCGGCCGCCTGCAGGGACTGGCCGTGGATGTGGACCAGTATAAAAGGAAGAGAGATCTCCTGGGAAAGATTCTGAAGGACTGCGGTTTTGACCTGGATCTGCCGGAGGGCACATTTTATCTCTTTCCAAGAGCGCCCATGGGGGATGACCTCCTGGTTGTGAACTACCTGCAGGAACAGAATATTCTGGCCGTTCCCGGACGCGGATTCGGAATGCCCGGATATTTCAGGCTCTCCTACTGCGTGGATGATGATGTGATCATCCGGTCGGAAAAAGCCTTCCGGAAAGCGGCCGAAAACATCTTCGGCAAATGAGTCTTGACACAAGGCTGATTCGGAATTATGTTTTTCCTATAAACTGAACAAGGAGATGTGTTTAATGGCAAGTGTGATGATTTTCATGTCCGTCTATTACCATGCATGGGATAGGTCTGCCTGCACGTCTGCGATAACCGCCTGATATCGGTTTTCTACTGAATAACGCACCGCAGACGCCTGATGGTTCCTGCGGTTTTTTTATGTCCGGATGTTTTTTGAGCTTCCGGCTTATCGGCCCGGGATTTGTTTACAGTCAATTACCGCCCTCCGGAGGGGCGGATACATATGAACATGAACGATCAAAAATCCGGTTTCCGTGATTTTCTGTCCCTTTTCAAACTTCTTCAGAACTACAGGGGACTCTATCTTCTTTCCATACTTTCTCTTGGTCTGACCGTCGTCTTCGGGACAAGCGGTTTTCTGGTGATCCGTCAGGTTGTGGATCAGCTCCTTAAAACCGGCCCCGTTATGAATTTTCTCCTCTTCTGGACCGCTGCCTATCTGGTTCTGGCAGTCTTGCGGGGCGTCTCCAGCTACTATCACGGCAAGGGGAAGGCCCATTGCGCCGAGAAGGTCACCCAGAACATCAGAAACTCTCTCTATGATCACATGCAGAGGCTTTCATTCGCCTACCATGACAACAGCCAGACCGGTGAACTGGTCCAGCGGGCTACCAGCGATGTGGATACGGTCAGAAAGTTTTTTGCCAATCAGATCCCCGAGGTCTGCCACGTCTTCTTTCAGTTTTTCATCAATCTGGCGATTCTCTTAGTTCTGGAGTGGCGTCTCGCTCTTTTTTCCATCATCATCGTGCCGGTTGTGGGCCTGCTCTCCACCATATTCTTCTTCAGGATCTTCGATGCCTACGAGGATTTTCAGAGTACCGAAGGGAAGCTGTCCAACAGGATTCAGGAGAACCTGTCGGGTATACGGGTTGTACGGTCCTTTGCAAGGCAGGACTGGGAGATCAGCCGGTTCGGGGATATCAATGCCCTCCTTCTCAAAAAGGGAATGCGCCTGACCTGGTGGAACAGCCTTTACTGGCCTTTCGGCCATGTGCTGTGCGGTCTGCAGTTCTCCTTTTCTCTCCTTCTGGGCGGGTACATGACCATCAAAGGAGTCATCACCCCGGGTACCTTCGTGGCCTTTTCCGGTCTGGTCAATGCTCTGATCTGGCCCATGCAGGAGCTGGGCAGAACTTTGTCTGAAGTGTCCAAGAGTCATGTTTCCTATCAGAGGATCAGGGAGATTCTGGATGAACAGCAGGAGGATCTGGAAAGCGGAACCGTCAGGGAGGCTCATGAAATCCGGGGCGACTTTGAGTTCAGGAAGGCGGGGTTCCGCTACGCTCAGGGCGATAATGTTCTGGTGGATATCAGCTTCAGCTGCCGCAGCGGTGAGAGAATCGCCCTTCTGGGTGCTACCGGTTCGGGCAAGACCACTCTTGTGAACCTCATCCCGCGGTTTTACGACTATACGGAGGGGCAGATTCTTCTGGATGGAAGAGATCTTCATGAGTACAACAGGCACACCCTGAGAAAGCACATCGGCATCGTCCAGCAGGAGCCCTTTCTGTTCTCAATGACCGTGGGAGAGAATATCTGTTACTCACTGGAACGGAATGTCTCCCGGGAAGAGATGGAAGGAGCCGCCAGGGCGGCGGCTGTCCATGATTCGATCATGAAATTTCCCGACGGCTACGACACTATGGCGGGAGAAAAGGGTGTCAGTCTCTCGGGCGGTCAGAAACAGAGGATCGCCATCGCCAGAACCCTCCTGAAGAATCCCCGGATTCTTATAATGGACGACTCCACATCGGCAGTCGATGCGGAAACGGAAGGGCAGATCAAGGAGGCTCTGGAATCTTTGATGAAGAACAGAACGACCTTTATAATCGCCCACAGAATCCAGACCCTGAAACAGGCGGACCGCATCCTGGTTCTGGACAGGGGCAGGATCGTTCAGCAGGGAACCCATGACGAGCTTGTCGGGACTGAGGGTTTTTACAAAGACGTGTTTACTCTGCAGACCCGGATAGAAGAGGAGCTGCAGATTGAACTTCAGAACGCCTCGAAAGAACGGGGCGGGGAATAATCATATGGAAGATAAAATTATGGAAACCCTGGAGAACAGGGTTTATACGGGAGCCTTCAAAGGCCGGACTTTTAAAAGAATTCTCAAAGAAACCGCCGGTCACAAAAGACTTCTCTTCGGTTTTCTATTCTGCATCCTTCTGACCGCCTTCATCGATTCCCTGTCCACCTTTCTGACACAGTTTATTGTGGACGACGGAATCCTGGCGGGGAACCCGGCCATGGTCTGGCGCTACAGCTTTTATCAGATCCTCTGTTTCCTTGTGAATGCCCTCAGCATACTGGGTTTTGTCTACTGCGCCGGCAGGCTCGGACAGCACATCCAGTATGAGATGCGGGAGAAACTCTTCGGCCATCTTCAGGATCTGTCCTTCTCCTTTTTTGACCGGAACTCTTCCGGATGGCTCCTCTCCCGGCTCACCAGCGACATCCGGAGGATCTCCGAACTTACAAGCTGGATGCTGGTGGACTCCCTCTGGGGAACAGCCAACATCCTGATTTCCCTGGTGTTCATGACCTTCATCCACTGGAAACTGGCCCTCCTTATGACCATCATCCTCCCCCTCCTGTCGGTTGCCGCCGTCAAATTCAAGGCAAGAATACTGGGAGAGTACAGGAAGGTGCGGTCCATCAATTCCAGGATCACCTCCGCCTACAACGAGAGCATCAACGGGGTCAGGGTCGTCAAGTCTCTGGCCCGGGAGGATCGGAATCTGGGTGAGTTCGGCGAACTGTCGGGGGATATGTACCGGGCGTCCTACAGGGCGGGATGGCTGTCCTCCCTCTTTCTGCCGGTGGTCCAGCTCATCACATCCTTTGCCGTAGGGGTTGTGATTCTGTACGGAGGCTGGGAGATCAATCTTGGCGGCATGACCATCGGAGGACTGAGAGCCTTTATAGGCTACATCACCTTTATGCTCTGGCCGATTCAGGAGATGTCCCGGGTGTTCAGCGAGATGCAGCAGGCCATTGCCAGTGCGGAACGGGTTTTTGCCCTGATGGACCTGGAACCGGAAATCCGGGATCTTCCCGATGCCGAATCTTCTCCCCGTTTTAAAGGGGATGTTGAGTTCCGTCAAGTGGATTTTCACTACATTCCGGGAACCCCGGTCCTCCGGGATTTCTGCCTGAACGTGAAACAGGGTGAAACTCTGGCCATCGTCGGACCGACGGGGGGCGGCAAAACCACTCTGGTCAGCCTCCTCTCCCGCTACTACGAACCGGTGGATGGACAGATCCTTCTCGACGGCCGGGATTACAGGTCTTTCACTCAGCGGGGCCTTCAGTCCAGAATCGGGGTTGTGCTTCAGACGCCTCACCTCTTTTCGGGGACAGTCCGTGAGAACATCCTGTACGGATCCCCCGGCGCCGGAGAAAACGAGATGCTGGCCGCCTCCATAACCGCCTGTGCCCACGAGATGATTCTGAGGCTGCCTGGCGGGTATGATGAACTGGTGGGAGAGGAGGGGACCCTTCTCTCACTGGGGCAGAAACAGCTGATCTCTCTGGCCAGAACCATTCTGGCGGATCCGGATATCATCATCATGGATGAAGCCACAAGCTCCATCGATACCAGAACGGAGCAGGATATACAGAAAGGGATGGAACAGCTGCTGGAAAAAAGAACAAGCTTCATCATCGCTCACAGACTCTCAACCATCCGCAATGCCGACAGAATCATCGTCATAGCGGACGGAATCATCAGGGAAGAGGGAACCCACGAGCAGCTTCTGCGTCTGGAAGGTCATTACTACCAGCTCTATACAAGTCAGTTCAGAAAGGATCATGCCTCCCTTCTTATGAGCTGAACCGGAAGGAGGACAATTTTACTGGTGTAACACCAGCCTTATCTGTAATATTATATTTATCCCTGACGGGAAGATAAGGAGGGGGGCTGTGGCAGACAGGGAAGAGGGAAATAAACAGATCAAATTGAAAGGCAGAGTCAGGAAACAGTATTTTCTGACCCTGTTTCTCTTTCTGTTCCTGTCCTTTCTGCTCGTATTCGGATACCTCAGCATCAATCGGTATCGGGTACTCAATCTGTATAAAAACAATTCGGAGCTGCAGATTGATTATCTGAAGGGTCTGATCATCAGTCATTTTCAATCCATCCAGTCGGATATCCAGTTCCTTCCGGAGCTTAATGAAATGATCCGCTATCTGGAGATTCCCAGTCCCCAGGATCATGATTTTATTGAGCGGGAATTCCTCGAATTTATTAAAAGCAGAAAAA
>QKJO01000116.1 GCA_003249275.1 Spirochaetaceae bacterium | reverse complement strand
GAGGATGAAACCGTCCCGGTTCCACCATCTTTCAAAACGCCGGCGGGTTTCCGGCCAGTTTTCTTTCCAATTCATTTGCATATCGTTACTCCCGAACAGATTAAGTCTTGTTTATGTATGCCGGACGGGGGCTTCAGCCCTTGACGGCGCCGGCGGTGGATTCCATATGAATGTTTTTCTGGAACACAAAGTAGAGAACCAGAGGAATGGCTGCGGAGACCAGGATGGCCGCCGAAAGGACGGGAACGGGTATGCCGTGCTCACCCTTCATGATGGCGATTCCCAGGGAGAGGGGCCTCTTCTCGGGATCGTGAATCAGCAGCAGGGAGAAGGGCAGCTCTGTCCACATGGCCAGACTTCCGACGATTCCCAGGGTTCCGATCATGGGTGTGGCCATGGGCATCATGATGCTCAGAAGCTGTCTGAAAACTCCGGCTCCGTCGATCCGGGCCGACTCGATCATGGACCGGGGGATGGTGGCGTAGTAGGTGGACATAATATAGGTCCCGAAGGGGGCGAAGTAGGCTACCCAGACCAGAATCAGTCCCAGGTGGGAGTTCATCAGTCCGATTTTGGAACAGATCCGGAAGACCTGGGCGGCGATGACCATCTGGGGGAAGATCTGGAAAAACAGGACAAAGGTAAAAACGGGCATTTTGAATCTGAACCGCAGCAGTCCCAGTGCGAAACCGGCGGCGTTGCAGATGAGGATATAGAGGACCATGCCCGCAGTCACTGTGACGGCGGAATTAAGCATATACCGGGTGAATTCCAGGTTCCGGAACACATAGGCGTAATTTTCAAAATTGAAGCTTCCCGGGAAGGCCGTATTGCTCTGAGTGTACTCCGCCATGGTCTTGAAGCTGGAGATAAAAGAGAAATACAAGGGATAGATACTGACGAAGGTCACGATGGCCAGGAAGAGATAGGTAAAGAAGAGGGATATGTTTTTTCTGTTGATCATTGCAGCTGGTCTCCTTTTTTGAGGATATGGATCTGGAGAGCCGCAATGGCGGAACAGAAGATAAAGAGAACCACGGCCCAGCTGGAGGCATAGCCCATCTTGAAGGCCTTGAAGCCCTGCCTGTAGATTCCGAATTCCAGAGTGAAGGTGGCGAATCCCGGACCCCCATAGGTCAGGGTGTAGATAAAACTGTACATACGGGCAAAGACTTCGATGAAGGAGAGGACAACGAAGAACTGAACTGAGAAACTGATGCTGGGAACGGTTATATTGATGAACTTCTGCCACCAGTTGGCACCGTCGATACCGGCGGCATCATACATGGAAGAGTCGATGCTGCTCATGGCGGCCAGGAAATAGATACATCCGAATCCCATCTTCATCAGGATGACGAAGAGGATGGCTACAACATGTATGGCCGTTCCGGACTGTCCCAGAACATTGATCCTGTTGGCGTCCTGAACACCCATCATGGTCAGAAGTTCGATCAGCGGACCTCTCTGACTGAGGAGGATGCTGAACAGGGTACCCAGGATAACATAACCCAGAATGTTGGGAAGATAGATGACGGAGCGGAAAAAAGTCCATCCCTTGAGACCGTCACGGAGTATGGCCGCGATGATCAAAGGCAGAAAGACCCCTGCCGGAATGTAGAGGATCAACACGGTCAGGTTCTTCAGGGAATGCCAGAATTTCACATCCTGAAACAGGGTTATATAGTTCTGAAACCCCACCCATTCGGGAGTTCCGAATCCTTTCCATTTGGTCATACTGTAGAAAAAGTTGGCCAGCACGGGGTAGACCGTAAACACCAGCATAAGCAGGAGGAGGGGGAGCATCAGAATCAGGGCATCCCGTTCTTCCTGCTGTTTCATCAATCTTCGTTTTGTCATGGATTTATCCTATTCGTTGGAAGGGCGGAAACGGCTGTTCCCGCCCTTATGGTCAATTTGCAGAGTCAGTTAATCAGCGGTTCATCTCGTAAGATTTCTGCAGGCTGTCGATATACTCGTTGAGAGTCATTTCGTCGGCGAGGAAAAAGAGCTGGATGTAGTTGTAGAGTTCCGCACCGAAGCCGGCATTCAGCTGGGTGTAGAAGTCGGGAACTGCATTCTTGCTCATGAAACTGACGACGGTAGCCAGAGACTCGTTCTCAATGGGCAGATTCTTGTTGGGGATGATGGCTCCGGTTCTGTTGAGGAAGATATTGGCAGATTCGCCGTGAATCAGCTCATACAGATAGTCCACTGCTTCCGCCTCGTGTTTTGTGCTGTCGTTAACGGCAAAACCGATACCTGCACCCTGATTGGCCTGTCTGTCCTTGTACTTGGCCTCGGCACTGTTGATGCTGGGGAAGTAGCCAAGATTTTCGTAGCCGAAGGCATCGCCGAAATCTTTCCAGTGAGCGATGTCGGAAGTAAGACCTACAAAGAAACCGCCTTCTCCGGATTTGAAGAGTTCGATGGCGTCCATGAAGTAGGGCATGGTGGCGTTTTCGGTGATGATGTAGCCTTTGGTGTACAGAGTTTTGATCATGCGGGTGGCTTCAATGAAAGCTTTGTCGCTGATGTTGGCCTTGCCGTCGGCAAAACCGGTCAGTTCGGGACCGTAGAAGTTGGCCAGAAGGGTTCTGTACATAAAGTCAACACCGAAGGGGGCTCCGCCGTTACCCATGACGATGGGAGGAATTCCGGCAGCTTTCAGTTTTTCACAGGCAGTAAGGAAGGCATTCCAGTCGCTCAGATTGGATGAGGGATCAACACCGGCTTTTTTAAGATTGCTCTTGTTGAAGTAGATTCCCAGACCCTGTGCTGTGAGGGGAACGATTTTAATATTCTTGTCAGCTTCTTTTGTGGAAGAACAGGCAACCCATGCGGAGTCGGCGATATCGCTCTTCCAGCTTGCAATGGCGCTGTCCAGGGGAAGGAGAAACTCATCCATGTTCCAGATTCTCTGGTCTGCATGGGCCATCAGGACATCGGGACCGACGCCTGAACTCAATGATGAGGCCAGAATCTCATAGTAGTTGTCGTGGGGCTGAGCAACGTGTTTGATTTCCACACCGGGATTGTTGGACATATACAGAGAGTCCATATCCTTGAGAGCAGAGCCCATGACTTCTTCGCTGTATTTGAAGTCCCAGACAGTCAGGGTTACGGGACCCTCGTCTTTTGCAGATTTGTCACTCTGACCTGCAGCCATAAGCGGCAGACAGATCCCTAAAGACACAAGCAGTAAAATGAAACCTTTTTTCGTAAACACCAGGTTTTCCTCCTAAAATCTATCAAAGCTGATTTGAAGCTCTGACGAATGCTGTTTGAAGACCCGAAGGTCTTGTTCAGATCAGGTTTATTCTGGCTCCGGTTTTTGAATTCGGGAAAGTTTCAATTGTGTGAATCTGTATCAGAAGTGAGGAATGGGGACATTCAAAATGTGTGATTTATACCAAAAATGGTGAATTCTTCCAAAAAATCAGTAGAGGATCAGCTCTTTATTCATTTTCTCGATGTAATCGTCCACACCGATTTCCTTCGTATTGATGAGAAGATCATCCAGCCTGTACTGCAGATCTCCCACCTGAACAGAGGGAACGAAAAGCTCCGGATCAAGGGAAGGATTCTTTAAAGCAGCCTCGATTCTGTTCAGAACAGGGTACTCTTCCACGGGAAGGGACATGTTCCGAACAGGGATCATCATGCCAAGTTCACTTGTCAGGATGCTGCGGCTCTCCTCATCAAAGAGGTGTTCAATATAGGAAAAGGCTTCTTTTTTATGCTTCGAATCCCTGTTCACCGCCACCATGATTCCCGCCGGCTGGATCAGCTGGGCTCCCGGCCGGACCATGTCGGGATGAACCAGATTGGGAAAGTAGCCGATGTTCTCCTTGCCGAGAGAATCTGAAAAGAGTTTCCAGTTCATGATATCCGATATCAGTCCCAGTATCATGGCGGAATTACCGCTCTCAAAGCTGTCCAGACCATAGCTGAAATAGGGCCTGAAAATCCCTTCCGGGTCCAGGTAGTCCCTGTCTCTCAGCTCTCTCATCAATCCGATGACAGTTCTGTACCGTTCTGTTTCGGTGCCCCGTCCGTTTCTGTAGAAACTGCGGAGTTCATTGTCGGTGAAAAAAGCGCTGATCAGGCTTCTGCGGAGGAATTCGGTGGTCAGAGGCCGGTTATTACCCGTGGCAATGGGAACGATGCCCCTGCTTTTAAGAGCTTCGCAGGCATTCTGAAAATCATTCCAGTTTTCCGGAGGATTTTCCGGGTCCAGTCCGGCTGATTCAAAAAGCTGTTTGTTATAGTACCATCCCATGCCCTGATAGGTGAGGGGCAGGGCGAGGAGGACTCCTTCCGGATTCCGGCAGGCATCCAGGGATTCTTCTCTGAAACCGAAG
This sequence comes from Spirochaetaceae bacterium, assembly GCA_003249275.1. The sequence continues at coordinate 1,107 of QKJO01000116.1, read as the reverse complement.
GATGATATGTCTCCGTAGGATTCCAGAGGTTCCAGGTAGGATGTCAGGTCGTTGAACTCGGAGCCGTGGTGAATCCACAGAACATCGGGACCCGATCCTGCCAGAAGGGCAGCCTTCAGCACGGGGATATACTTCTGGTCGAAAAAACCCCGGTGATCCAGCTTGATATCCGGGTTGGCTTCCATGAAAAGCCGGTCGACACGGGTCATGGAGCGTCTCGTTCTCTCTTCGGTATTCTTGAAGTCCCAGACCTTCAGTACGGTCTGGGTTTTCTCCGCCCTGGTTCCGGCGGGACCGCATCCGGTCATAAGGAGGATCATCCCGAAGGATACTATGTGGAATACTCTTCTTGTCCGGTTCAATCAAATTCCTTTTGAAGGAGTGGTGATCCCTATGATAGACTGGCGGCATGAGAAAAATCCACAGTTATTTTGGACTCTTCCTCCTGACTTTCCTGGTTTTGTGCCTGCTGACGGGAGTTGTGGTCTTTTATACGACCCAGTCCAACAGGGTTCAGTCTCTCGCTCTGGAGTCCCAGACCCTTCTGTCTCAGTGGAACCAGTTTGAAAATCTGACATATCAGATCCTTCTGGACCGGTTTACCGTGTCCGAAGAAGGAGATCATACAATCCTGAAAGAATGGACTTCCGAATACCGTGCCTTTTCTCACTCCCTGGATAACCTCATTTCCAGAGAGCAGCGTCAGTCCGATCACACAATGCAGAGCCGGATGGAAGGAGCCCGGAGGGTCTGGCGCTATACGGAAGTTCAACTGAACAATGCGGGTCACTATTTCTCCCTGATCCTTCAGTCGGGACTGGGCGAAAAAGTCATGGTCAACGGATTTCTCCACACAATGTACAAACTGAGGATGCAGAACCAGCTAACGGCAGACGAGATCCTCCTGCTCGATGACACCCTCTACGCCCTGGAAACCCTTGATGACGCCACCAAAGAGTTCGACACTCTTATAACGTCCATTGTCGAAGATCTGAAGGTGGAGGGGATCGTCTATCTGAACAGGATCAGGATCGTCTCCATAGGTCTCTTCTTGACGGCGACACTGATCCTGGGACTCTCCGTTCTGATTAACCGTCAGCTCAAAGC
>QKJO01000218.1 GCA_003249275.1 Spirochaetaceae bacterium | reverse complement strand
GGGGCAGCAGCCGGGATGTCCGGCCAGCCATGCGATGCATCCGCCGGATCCTAAGATCAGGACCGTTTCAACCTGCTGAAAAAGGGTACTGAATCCGACTCCCTCCAGATTTTCCGTCATTGTGAAGGCAAACCCTTGCTCCAGCGCCTCTTCAAAACCGGGGATCCGACCGACCCGTTCGTCCCTGGAACTGCAGGTCACCAGGAGAGAGAGGGCCAGAAACGTGGGGAAGTAGTGATAATCCATTCTGTCTTCTGCGGAAATTTCTTCAGGAGAAGGCGAGACGCTCCAGGAACCTCCGGCCAGACCGGGCTCAGCCGGTCTCTGGTAAGCGATAAGGGAACGGCAGAACTCCAGAAGATCATCGGAAGAGTAAGTATCATGGGGAACCTGGCCGGAGAGGATATGCTCCAGGAAGATTCTCAGCTGACCCACTTTAGAGGTCATTTTTTCGTAGTCGTTATCTTTATTGACGGTGAATTTGCGGATGGTCAGTATCATGGTCTCATCTTAATGAAAACCCCGAATATATTAAAGTGCGGCTGGAGCCGTCCGGGGCCCATCGGCAGGCAGAAATACTCTGAAAAGAGATCCCTGCCCCGGCGTGCTCCGCACATCGATGAATCCATGGTGGCTTTTTACGGTGCCGTATACGGCAGCCAGGCCCATGCCGGACCCGGCGCCCTCTCCTTTTGTTGAATAAAAGGGTTCAAAGATATGAGACTGAACCTCTTCCGTCATTCCCGCTCCGTCATCCTCAATGGATACGACAAGGTAATGCCCCGCTTCCGGAACCGTCACATCCGTGATTTCAGAAGCTTCTTCCACATCCAGATCCTCTGTTGAGACAAGGATGGTGCCGGTTTTTCCGACTGCGTCACCCGCGTTGAGGATCAGATTCTGGAAGGCATACTGCAGAAGATTGGGATCTCCCGAGATCTCCTTCACCCTGGAGTTGTAACGGCATCGGATTCTTTCAGACAGGCTGCCCGGATCTCCCGCTGTCCGGATGGCGTCATCCAGAACCCTGTGAATATCAAAGGGCCGGACCTGTTTCCGGTACTCCCTGCTGAAACTCAGGAGATCTCTGACGAGGGATGCCGCCTTTTTTGATGATGACCGAATGCCCTCCAGACACTCCTGCCCCTTTCCGGTCTGCTGTTCAAGACCGAGAAGCTCCAGATATCCGAGAATACCCATCAGCTGGTTGTTGAAGTCATGGGCTATGCCTCCGGCAAGGACTCCCAGAGACCTGAGGCTCTCATTCTTCTGAATCTCCTTCTGCAGTCTGACCTTGTCGGTGATGTCCCAGGAAATGCCCAGAACGGCAGGTTCTCCCGTATCCACGGTGACATAGGGCATCTTGACCGTTTCGATATAGACGTTCTTTCCCGACTTCAGGGTGATGCACTCCTCTCCTATATGGATTCTTTCTCCCGTAATCAGAACCTTTCTGTCAGAGGCCAGCATCATCTCCACTTCATCGGGATAGTCATGGAGGTCCCGATGACTGGTCCCGACGATTTCGTCGACCCTGTAGCCCATGCTGTCGGCGCAGGACTGATTCGCCATCAGGAATGTTCCCCTGCCGTCTTTCACATAGATCATGGCGGGTATGATATCGATGATTGACTGCAGCTCCTTCTGTCTCAGCTCTCTGCGTCTTTGATACTCTCTGATTTCGGTGATATCCAGAAGGGAGATAAGATGCCCCGTCCCCTTATCCAGGGGGACCGATTTTGCAGAGAGGATTCTTGATTTTCCGCCGGGATGACGGTAACTCAACTCTCCTCCCGCCAGGGTTGGGTCGCCGGGATTTGTCAGATAATTCTCAAAATAGGAAACATCCGGAAAGACTCTGCCCAACGGAAGCCCGGCGGATTTGCGGCTCTGCAGACCGAGGATCTTCTCGGCGGCGGGATTGATCTCCCTAATATGGCCTTCAGGCGAGAGGATCAGAATTCCGGCAGGAGAGATGCTGACATACTCTTTCCAGAGATTTCCCGTCTCCCGGGAAGCCTTTTCCGCCCGTTTCATCCTTGAACGCAGCGAGACGAGATAGATAACGGCGTGTATGGCAGCCAATGTCAGGACCGTTACGGTGATGATGACGGCACGACTCAATACGGAACCCCTTAATCTGAACCGGTGAGCGCCCTTTGCAGGTCTTCCTTCAAGTCTTCAATATCTTCGATGCCCGCCGAGAGCCTGATCATTCCCTCAGTTATCCCCATATCGGCACACTGCCGGGGGGTATAATCACAGAATATAGTTGATGCGGGATGAATGATCAATGATTTATTATCACAGAAGTTGGTGGCCCGTTTAATGATCTGCAGGCGGTTCATAAAACCAAAACACCGCTCCCTGCTCTCCATTTCAAACAGGAGGAGGCTTCCCGACCTGCCCCTGTACTGCTCCTGAAGCAGGGGGTAGTACCTGTTTCCCGGTGCACCCGGGTAATGAACGGAAACAATCCCGGGCTGATCCTTCAGAAAGTCATGAATCATCAGTGCATTTTCACAGGAACGGTCTACCCTCAGTGCCAGGGTTTCCAGCCCCAGCAGCTGCATGGAGGCTGCTGCGGGAGAGAGACAGCTGCCCAGGTTGCGGTAGGTGTTTTTTCTCAGATTTTTGATATAGTCGGGACCGCCCTGCAGACCGAGCTTTCCCCAGCGTCCCTGATCATAGGCCAGAACAGCCCCGCCCAGGCCCGTTCCTCCCCCCGAAATGGCTTTGGTACTGGACAGGATCTCGATGTCCGCACCGGCCTCCTTTGAAGAGAACAGATAGGGCGTCAGCAGGGTATTGTCTATGATGAGAAGAACACCGTGTTTCCGGGCGATTTCGGCAATGGCCCGGATATCAAAGACCATGAGCTGGGGGTTGGAGATGTTCTCCAGAAAGAGGGCTCTGGTCGTAGCGTCAATTTTACTCTCCAGATCCGAAAGGTTCTCCATATCCGCAAAGCGGACATCCACTCCGAAGGGCCTGAGGGTGTTTTCAAAGAGCCCCAGGGTATTGCCGAAGAGATAGGAGGAGGAAACGATGCTGTCTCCCTGACGGCAGAGATCCAGAAAGACGGCGGATACGGCTGCCATACCCGAGCTCATGCAGAGACAGGATTCCGCACCGGCCAGATCGGCAAGTCTGTTCTCCAGCTCGGCTACCGTCGGATTGCTCACCCGGCTGTAGGCATGAGCCGGTTTTTCCCCTGTGAAGGCCGACTCGATGTCCTCTGAACTGGCGAACTCAAAGGCGGAAGAGTCGTAAACCGGCATTTTCAGGGAGCCGTAGGGGTCCTTGTTCCGGAGACTCCGGGATGATCCGTGTACAGATTTTGTGATAAACCCTTTCATTGTCCCTCCAACTGGATGTAGTATGTCGTCATGAATAGTGCGTTATCAGGTATTATAAAGGATAAAACCCATTATTTCCCGAAAAGGGTCTATTACAGCGATACAGATGCGGGCGGAGTCGTCTACCACAGCCGTTATCTGGACATGGCTGAACACGGAAGGAGCGAGCTCATCCGCCTCCTCGGGGGAGATCAGGCAGCCCTTCTCAATGAATCGGGACTGGCCTTTGTCGTCAGATCCCTCACTGCCGGATACAACAGACCCGCCTTTCTGGAGGATCTGCTGACTGTCCGAACCAGAGTTTCAAAATGTGAAAATTTCATGATGATCTTCGACCAGAAGATCTACAGAGAGGAAGAGCTGCTGGCCGAACTGGAAGTCAAAGTAGGCTGTGTATCCCTGACGGAAGGCCGTCCCAGGCCGATCCCCGGAGAGTGGAAGAGTCTGATCAGAGAGACCTTTCTGGACTGAAAATCACCAGCTGCCTATATTGCTGCGGATGGCATCACCGACGATCTTTCTGTACTCATCCTTGACTGCATCGTCCAGCACGGGACGGTCCTCCTTCAGATGAGTGATATAGGCCTTGCTGCCCCCCTCCCGGTAACCGGTCTTCATCAGGGGGAGCAGGGTCGAGTCCATCAGCCAGATTGTGGGATATCCCTGCACTCCGAATACAGCGGCCATCACCTGATTCTGCTTTATGATTTCATCCGGCAGTTTGATGGCCTGGGGAAAGTCCAGGAAGACGAGGATGAGATTCTTTTCGGCATAGTCTTTGAACTCTTTCGTGGTAAACACTTCATCCCGGAGCCTGTGACACCAGACGCACCAGTCGGATCCGGTGAAATTCAACAGGATTTCCTTCCCCGTTTTTTCCGATTCCTGAATGGCCGCCAGAATATCACTGGTCCATCCCTCGGGAGGATAAGCTTCGGCTGACAGGACCGCCGGAGCAAGAATTGCCAGCAAAAGGGAGGTTAAAATAATCTTTGTACTTATTTTCATTGGAAAGACTCCTGTTACGCATTCAATATATATTCCTTAATATATATCATAATTCACAGGAAAATCCAGAAGATCCGAAGAGTATTGATGCAGGGACGGCAGCCTTTAAGGGGAGACTCTGTTCATTTCGTCGACAACATCCGCGTCAGTTTCTTCTCCGGCGTCTCTGACCGCACGTTCCATGATCATCTCTATTTTGTCCATATACTCCTCATCGTAGATGAACAGTCCGCCCATTATATCTTCCAGATCCCGGATCAGGCAGGTTCCCTCAGTCATGGGAAAGGGTTCTCTTGAAATGGGTACTAGATAGGATCGCCCGGGAGCCAGGGTCATGTAGAGACGGGGATCAAATTCCCCAATCACACAGCCGGAAAGGATATGGCCCTCGCTGTCCACAACACTCTCTTCCCGGCTCATCTCCAGCCAGTCTGCGGGATAGATATCCGTCCCGCCCCGGTACCAGACTTTTACGCCCATGTCACGGATACGGCTGATGATGAGTCTGATGCCTTCTCCCCACTGCTCGCCCAGGGGAACGAGAAGAGACTGCTCACCGCTGAAATTCAGCTCCAGTCCGTCGGCACCGAGATCGACAAGGCGCTGCGCCTCTTTGATGATTCTGTCCTGCCACTCCCGGCTTTCGGGATTCATGACGACAAAGGTTCTGTCATGGGCCTTTTCTGTCACCTTCTTGCCCAGGGAGTTGATGAAAACCGCATTCTGAAGCTTGAAATCGTTCTCGACCAGGCTCTCATCGGCAATTCTCAGATTGAGATAAAAACTGACCTTCTGACCCTTCTTGTGAACCGCCCTGACCGCATCCTTGAGAGCATCGAATCCTCCCAGAAATTCGGAAGGCTTGAAATCGGGATACAGAATATCATGTCCGTGAGAATAGCCGAATACGTGGAGCCAGTTGCCCTTGCCCAGATGTTTGTGCATGGATCTGGCGATGTCCTCGAGAATCATGAAGCCTTTTTCAACAGGAACAAGACAGTCATAATCGGGACCGATCAGACCGACCTGCAGCAGAAACCGGCCCTGCTTTCCGGGAGGTTCAAAAAGAGGCCATTTCACCTTGTCGATGATTCGGCCCAGCCAGTCCAGGGCATCGTCGGGACCTCCCTGAAACT
>QKJO01000184.1 GCA_003249275.1 Spirochaetaceae bacterium | reverse complement strand
CGCTCCCGCTCTGTCGGCCCAGTTCCCGCAGGAGTGGAAGACAGTCCCGCCCAGGGCATTTCCCACAGCGGAAAGAGCCGGAGAGGCAAACTGACTATAGTGGTCATTCCCCATCAGGGTGAAGTTGTCATCGCTGAAACCCAGACCCGAAAATTTCCGGCATGAGGCAAAGCCGTGACCGGGTCTGGCCAGGGCGTCACCGATCATGCTGATTTGTTTTGAGTAGTACTCGATCTCAAGTTCTGCAATCCGTCCCATGAATTTCTCGATTCCCTCGGGATCGTCGTACATCTCCAGCATAAAGGAGGTGGTGTCCATCAGATAACTGGATGCGATATTCAAAGGAGACTGGACATCGCCGCAGCTGACGGGAAGGCGTCCTTTTGTCTCCTCCAGAAAGAACTCCAGCATTTCGAGATTTTTACGCCCGGCCTCCCCCTCGGCGATACTGCATTTCAGAGCCGAGAGAGCCTGTCCGGAACTGGTAAAGGGGGGTTCCACCGCCGGTGCCTGTCCCTCCTTCCAGACATAGGGAACTCCGAAGGCACCGGCGACAACGCCGATTCCATACCATGGTTCCAGGAAATTGGGGATGTCAGCCTTGTATGCCATACTCTTTGACAGGGCTCCCAGCTGCCACTCCAGAGACCCGGCGGCAGAGGCGCAGCCCCAGGAAAACACTTCGGGAACCCGGAAGCGTCTGTAGACAAGAACACCCGATTCACGGTCATTGAAATTCCCGCATTTTTCAAGCAGAACAGACTCATAATCGGCGTATTTATCAAAATCGAACCGGGACACTGAAAGGGGTTCCATCGTCGTACCCTGCGCATCACTCAGTTTGTAGTTAAATCCTTCAGCAGCCATAATTTCTCCAATAAATCTTAAATTATTACATTCCAAAAATAACGGCTTTATTATACAATAAAAACAAAAAAATTAACAACCTTGCCTAATGACAGGAGGTCTGATGAAGACTGATGTCACATTCCATCCATCCTGGTGGAACAGCAAAATAGGAATCGATTTTTCAAGAGACTTTTTTTTCAATCCGGAGAAGAGAATTCCGGCGGATCAGGAAATGCGCCGGGAGCTGCACAGACTCTTCGGAGCCTTTGGTCTGGGGGATGAAAATCCTCAAGCCCGCCCCGTCTGGGGAACCGATCTTCTGGCCAGCGGTTTTCTCTACTCCGCCCTGCTGGGATGCGATATACGCTATGGCGCCGACATCCCGCCCGAAGTGATCAGTCCCAAACTGACCGCCGATCAGATGAAAGATTTTAAGCTGCCCGATCTGGATGCCCACCCCCTCTGGCAGGAAGCCATGGCGGATGTGGAGTACCTGAAAAAGAAGTACGGACACGTGATCTCCGCCATCAACCTTCAGGGAGTTCTCAATCTTGCCCTGGACCTGCGGGGCGAAGAGGTGATGATGGATTTCTATATGAATCCCGAAGACACCTCGGCCTTCATCGGGAAGCTGACTGATTTTTCACTGGACGTGGGAAAACGGATCAAGTCTTTTTCCGATGTCATGTCCGGTGGCGTAACAGCCATCGTCAACTTTCTGCCCGGAATCAAGGGAGTCTATGTCCACTCCAACTGTTCCGTCGAAATGGTCTCCAACGACACCTATGAAGAATTTCTTCTGGATGCCGACAACAGGCTGTCCGATGTATTCCAGCCCTATGGTATTCATCACTGCGGAGCGTCCATGGAACACGTTGCCGATGGCTACGCCAAGGTCAGAAATCTCAGCTTTGCCGAAATCGGTGCGGGTTCTGACATCGCCGCCGTCCGGAAGGCTCTTCCCGGAGTGCATCTCAATCTCCGCTACAGCCCCGTCCGTCTGGCCAAGATCAGCACCGCCGAACTGGAAAAGGAACTGAAAACCATGGCCGAAGCTGCCGGAGAAGGCCCCGTGTCCATGTCCTGCGTGGGAATCGATACCTCCGTTTCCGACGAACAGGTGTCAAATTATCTGGAGATCTCTTCCCGTCTTTAACCAGTTCCCCGGGAATGCAGGTACCCATTTGCCCAGTCCCTTCCGCCGTGCTATGATGGTTCATCCTCCACACGGCGGAAGGTTCAATTAAAATGGATTACTACATTCTGGTATTCGGCAATCTCATAGCCCCGACCCTTGCCGGTACAATATTTATGCTGTTTTTTCTCTACTTCACTCTGACGGACCAGGCAAGAACCCGAGACCGCCAGAGTCTTGTAGTCTATCTCTTTTCCTTCAGTATCTTTCTGCTGGGGAGACCTTTGCAGCTCCTGGTCGGATCTGCCGAAACCGCTCTGGTGGTCAACAACGCCCGGGTCTTTCTGTTCAATTCGATCTGTTTCCCCAGTATTCTCATGATCAGCAATACCCACGGAAAAAAGAGGTACTATTACCTGACCGGCCTGGTGTTCGGCATCGTTCATGTTGTGGTCAACACCCTGGGGACGAGAGGCACCTATCTCCTTCTCAATATGGGTACCGTTCAGCTCAGGGACCTGAACACACCTTCCGGACTGGCGCCCTTCTACAGCAGGGAGGTGACCATCGGTCTTTCCGTACTGATCGGCCTGATCATTGCGGCCACAGCCCTGTTCCGGATCATTTCCATTTCCAGACAGAACCGGACGGAGAGAAAAGCCAACCGCCGAGATCTCTACCAGATCAGTATCTTTGTTTTCGGCTGCTCTTTTGTCATCGGGGCGGCTACCAAACAGTGGTGGGTTTATTACGTTTTCTCCGTAGTCAGCGCCTTCACCCTCACCTGGGGTGTTTTTATGGAACTGAAGCAGATTCACTACCGGATGAGTCAGGTCATTCCGCTTTTGAAGGAGAATATCCTCCAGAACATCACCTTTTCCAATGCCATTGAGGGTGAAATCAGCGAAATGCTTGAGATCATCGGAGTCAGGGAACCTCTGAACTCCTTCATTGTTGTCAGGATTTTCGCAGAGAATCCCTTCTGGGACAAACACCAGCTTCTGCTCTTTGATTATCTGGATGATGTCATGACAAGGAACAAGGGGAGAGACCGGTTTCTCATAATTCCCATCAGTAAAAATATAATCGGCATCTGTCTGGCCCTGGAACCGGAAGAGAAAGAGACAGTGGCAATCCACCTGGCCGAAGAACTGCGGGAGTCTCTGAAAGAGAAGTTCGATATTCCCGTCAATTTCGGCATCGGCAACAAGTACACAAAGCTCATCGGTCTGAGGTACTCCTACCGTGACGCCTTTGAGGCCCTGAATACGGCGGACAAACTGGGAAAGGGTCTGGTTATTCATCTGGATGAAATCCAGAATCCTGGAAAGAGATCCTCCGAAGCTCTTGATATGTCCATGGAAAAAGAGGAGATCATACAGTCCATCAGGAGCGGAAACAAGGACGCTGCCCGGGATGCCATGTCCTCCTATCTTAAAAAAATCAGCGCCTGTCCCGCTGTGAATCTGAAGATTCTGAAAGGCCGGCTTCTGGAACTGCTGGGGCTGATGACCGATGCGGGCATCGCCCTGGGTGCGGATGAAGAAATTCTCAGAGGAAAGAGCGTCGACTATTACAACAACATCGAGAAGATGACCAATACCAGCTATCTGGAGAAAAAGATGCTCTCCATTCTGGATGAAATTTTCATGCTTTTCAACTCTGCCGTGCAGACCAGAAGCAGCCGTTTTGTTCAGACAGCCAAGGACTACATCAGGGAAAACTACAACAAACCGCTGACAGTCAAGGACATTGCGGACTGCGTCAATCTGAGTCCATCCTATTTTCAGCACCTATTCAAAAGTGAAACCGACTGCTCATTCATTGATTATCTGACAAAGATAAGAATCGCCAAAGCGGAGGAACTGCTGATAAGGGAAGATCTTCCCATTTCGGATATCGCCTTCTCCGTCGGATTCGACGATTCCAACTACTTCAGCAGGGTGTTTAAACAGAAAACAGGGTCCTCCCCCCGGGAATACCGGAAAGGACGGACCCCTGTTATCAGCAAGGCTTAAAATCCCAGCATCGTGGGGATGGTCATTACAACCTGGGGAACATAGGTAATCAGCATCAGAACAATAAACATTACCGCATAGAAGGGCAGCAGGGTGACGGAGAGTCTCTCAATTTTGACACCCGAAATGGCACTTCCGATGAACAGTGTACTGCCGACGGGAGGTGTAATAACACCGATTCCCAGGTTCAGAATCATAACCGCCCCGAAGTGAATGGGGTCGACGCCGACCTGAACGGCGATGGGCAGCAGGATGGGTGTGGCGATCAGGATGATGGACGACATATCCATGATCATTCCCAGAAACAGCATGAACACATTCATCACCAGCAGAACGACGATCTTGTTGGTCGAAATTGCAAAAATCACCTGGGCAATAAGTGCCGGAACTTTCAGATAGGCCAGCAGGTAGCCGAAGGCCGAAGATGTTCCGATCAGGATCATAACGATGGACAGAGTCTTGAGGGATCTGGAAAGGATATTCCAGAACTCTTTCAGAGGAATTTCCCTGTAGATGAAAAATGTCAGAATAAAGGAGTAGACCACCGCGATGGCCGCCGATTCGGTAGCCGTGAAGATACCGGTAATGACACCGACCACAACGATCAGAACCGTTCCGAGTCCCAGGATGGAGCCCTTCAGTGTGATTAAGAGATTCTTGATAGAAAAGCTCTCCCCGATGGGATACTTTCTGACAACTGACATGATGTAGCTGAAGATCATAAGAGCCACACCCAGCAGAATTCCGGGAACCATTCCGGCCATGAACAGAGCTCCGACCGAAACACCGCCGGCAGCCAGCGAGTAGATAACCATGTTATGGCTCGGGGGAATCAGCATACCCTGGACCGAACTGGCCATGGTGACATTGGTCGCGAACTCGGCGTCGTAACCCTGCTTTTTCATCATGGGGATCATGATGGCACCGATGGATGAAGTGTCTGCTGCAGAAGATCCGGAGATGCCGCCGAAAAACATACTGGCCATGATGTTGACCATGGCGAGACCGCCTCTCATCCAGCCGACACAGGCATTGGAGAGTTTGATGAGCCTGTCGGAGATACCGCCGGAACCCATGATCTCACCGGCCAGAATAAAGAAAGGTACGGCCATGAGGGCGAATACATTTATACCCTTCACCATATTCTGAACTACCATTCCTACGGGCAGTCCCAGGTACAGGGTAGTCATCAGACTTGAAAAACCGATAGCAAAGGCTATAGGTGTTCTGAACAGAATCAGTAGAAAAAATACTCCCAGCAGAAGCCATACGGCTCCGGGATTTGTGATAATCATTTCAAGAGCCTCCATAGTCTTTCGATGAGGGCCAGACACCAGGCAATACCCGAAACAGGGACTGAAACATACAGCCAGCTGAGTGAAATATTGATACCGGTCATCTGGTTGATTGAAGCAACACTCAGGAATTTAAATCCGTAGATGATCATGAATACGGAAAAGACGAGGATTACTATCAGACCGAAGATCTCAAAAATTTTGACAACCT
>QKJO01000111.1 GCA_003249275.1 Spirochaetaceae bacterium | reverse complement strand
TAGCAGGCATCAGGGGACGGCTGACCGCCGGGAATCGAGAGGAATTCTGATATGAAAGGCGGCGCCGGGAACTTCCATGGAGAGGCACTGGATCGTCCCTTTCATTTTCAGGGTGACCAGATTGTAGACAATGTGCATTCCCAGACCCGTCCCGCCCTGACCTCTGGCGGTGGTGAAAAAGGGCTCAAAAACCCGTTCTGACTGTTCCCTTGTCAAACCGCATCCGTTGTCCCGGTAATCCAGGACGATAAATCCGTCATCTTCATAGATACGGATCAGAATCATCCCTCCCCCTCTGATTTCCTTGAAGCCATGTTTGACCGAATTGACGATAAGGTTTGTAAGAATCTGGGACCAGTCCCCCGGGACAGTCAGGATTTCCCGCCTTAAATCCCCCTCCACGGTTACACTGTGCTTCTTCCATTGGGGATAAAGGCTCTGGATGACCTCCGCCAGATAATCCCGCAAATCTATAGACCTGCTCATTTCGGAACTCTGATCGACGGCGACGAGCTTGAAGGACTGGACCATCTCTCCGGCCCGTTCCAGGTTGGACTGGATCAGCCTTGCCGACTCACCCAGAAAATCCAGAAACTCCTGAAATCTTCTCTGAGTCAGGGACTCCTCTTTCACATGGGCCAATAGTGCATCCGCTTCAGCTTTGAGGGCACTGGACGCCGTAATCCCCACACCGAGGGGGGTATTGATCTCATGAGCCACACCGGCGACAAGATTTCCAAGCACGGCCATTTTCTCCGAGATGATGAGCTGTTCCTGGGTTTCCTTGAGGATCTTCATCTGCTGTTCAATGGATGCGGTTCTTTCCCGAACCATACTTTCGAGGTCTTCATTCATCTTCAGAAGCTTGTATTCCGCATTGATGCGGTGGGTTACATCCCGGCCGATCAGAACTCCCAGGGATCTCTGTTCCAGCTGTACCGGTCTCAGCTCCAGCTCTCTGTAAACAGGAGGCGTCAGACTCTCATCCGTATAGAGAAATTTGTTTCCTGTCCCCATGCTTTTCAGACCGGAATAATCTATCTCCCTGAGCAGCTTGATATCCGAGGACAAGAGATCCTTCCTCTCCTTTCCGAAGATGTTGAGAGCCGTCCTGTTCAGGTCCAGAATTCTGTCCTGTTCATCCACGATGATGATGATATCGGGGATCTCTTCTATGACGCTCCTGAAACGCACAAGAGCATCCCGGGACTGCTTGAAGGCGGAGTAGAAATTTTTGCCATGGCTGTCATTGCCGAGTCCGATGATCTGATTCCTGAGAGAATCCCAGTCACGGTCAGCTCCTGAATGTCTGCTCATATAGATCGGCAATCTCCTCAAGACCCGGTTCTCTGGGATTTGTAACGATACAGGCATCTTTCAGCGACATTTCCGCCAGAGTCCGGCATTCAGCTTCAGTCAGTCTGAACCGGCCGGTGTCCTGTCCGATATCCGCAGCATCAACCAGAAAACCGATAGCTTCCGCCAGACTCTCTTTTCCGGAGGAACGGGACGGTTCCATCCGGCCCGTCAGAGTTCCGGTTATCGTGTCAAAACGTTCCGGGCAGGACTCATAATTATAGGAACAGACATTATTGAGGAGCAGTCCGTTGCAAATGCCGTGGGGAAAATCCTTCAGACCTCCCAGAACATGAGCCATGGCGTGAACGAGTCCCAGACTGGCATTGGAAAAGGCAAGTCCCGCCTCCAGAGAGGCCTGCATCATACGGGACTGAAGAGTTCTGTCTCTTCTGTTTTTCAAAGCGGGAACAAGGTGTGTCCCGATCAGGGAGATCGCCCCCAGGGCATGGCGGTCGGTCATAAAGGAGTGAGCCTGGGAAACATAAGCCTCCACGGCATGGGTGAGGGTATCCAGAGATACGGCGGCCATGAGCTCCTGATCCATTGACTCCAGAGTATCCGGGTCAATAAGGGAGATATCGGGCACGACCGACTTGGAAATGATTGCTATTTTTCTGGACGTCTCTGTATCCGTGATGATGGCGAACTGGCTGACATCGGCGGAACTGCCGCAGGTGGTGGGAAGACAGATCAGGGGAGGGATCGGCTCCTTGATGATATCCACACCCTCATAGTCGAGGATATGACCGCCGTTGGCCGCCACGATCCCGATACCTTTGGCGGCATCCAGAACGCTTCCTCCCCCCACGGCGATCAGGACATCACAGCCCTGCTTCAGGTAGTATTCCGCCCCTTCCATGACCTGGAAATCACGCGGATTGGGAAGAATGGTGTCATAAATGTCATAAGCGATGCCTTTTGAGCTCAGAGAACTGATGACGGCATCGGTCCATCCGGCCTTCTGAACGCCCTTGTCGGTTACGAGAAGAACGCGGGACGCCCCCATGTGTTCGGCATACCGACCGGCCAGAGTTACGGCGCCGGAACCGAAAACAAACTCGGGACACAGGAATTTTCTGAGAGATTCCATAAGCCCTCCTGCTTCTCATTTTACTGGACAAAAAGCAGGAAGGCAAAATTAATCAGTATAGATTCAGGAGGGAAAGAACCTTCTCTCTTCCCAGGATATAAAGGAAACTGATCAGCCGGGGTCCCTTTTCCTTGGTGATGAGGACACGGTAGACGGCGGTGAAGAAATCGGCTGACTCCAGCTCCAGTTCCTTCATCATATCGTAGACAGTGGTACCGAACTCGCCCTCTTCCATGGTATCCATATGTTGATCCACAATGATGGCCAGTCTTCTGACAGCTTCCAGATTCTTTCCGTCGACTTCAACTGTACCGTCTTCGGGCTTTCTCAATGAATATCTGAAATCTTCCGGTGCAAACTCCTTGACCCAGACCCAGGCACAGGTACAGCGCTGTCTGAACCGCTCCTCCTGATCGGGGCTGAGGTCTTTCAGAGAGGCCACCACCGCATCGATATCACCGGAATGGACCTGAAGAAGGTTGCAAAGATGACGGATCTGCATCTGATAGGGCATGACTGCGGGTACTTCACCGACCTGGGACAGTTCGTAAATTCTGGCCTGTTTTTCCCACTTTTTCAGAGCTTTGGGGGTGTCGGGTTTGTTGAAGTAGTCTCTTTCACATTTGTCGTAGTCTTCATATATCTTCAGAACATCCAGGTCGAAGCTGATGGCAAACTCCGTGTTGGGTCTGGTTCCGGCAAAAAGATAACGGATGACTTCGGGTTGATAGACTTCCAGGACATCGTTCAGAGAGATGACCTCCCCGGTTGAGGAGGAGATTTTCCCGCCCCGCCCCTTGATGCGTATAAAGTCGTACTGAAAGGTGACGGGAGGCTCGTGACCGTAAACCTCTTTCCCTGTCTTTTTAGCCGTATCGAAAGATCCGCCCTCGGAGTGATGGTCCTTGCCGGCGGGTTCGAAATCCACATCCTCGTGCTTCCATCTCATGGGCCAGTCGATGCGCCAGGGAAGCTTGACGGCACTTGTTTTTCTCAGATCGACGGTTTCGCTGTGACCGCACTCGCACTCGAAGGAAACTCCGTAGTCTCCGTCCCAGCCGGTAACGGTGGTCGTATCTCTGTCACAGGCTGTACAGAATACGGAAACGGGCATCCAGTCGTCGGCCAGATCACTGGTCCGGCTTTCATTCAGCTGCCTCCGGATATCCTCCTTGTGGACAAGGGCCGTTTTGATGCCCTCGGCGTACTCGGAGTTTCTGTACCTTTTTGCCTGATAGATATATTCGGGGAAAACACCCACGGTTGGAAGCAGCACTTCCAGCGCCTTCTCATTGGCTGCGGCGTAACTCTCCTCATTCCCCAGAACGTCGGGAACAAGAACGATGGGCTTTCTCAGGTAGGTTTCCAGCAGTTCCTGCTGAGGCATATTTTTGGGGACTTTTCTGAAAACATCATAGTCGTCCCAGGAATAGATGAAGCGTACTTTTTCGCCCTTGTCCCTCAGGGCCCGTACAACGAGCTCAACAGAGATGATCTCTCTGAAGTTTCCTATATGGACAGTTCCGGAAGGGGTAATTCCCGAGGCGCATGTATAATGCTCCTTGGGCCCGCGCTCCCGGACAATTTTATCGGCGGTTATATCCGCCCAGTGTGTAGACATCGGTTTGGTATTATCACTCATGGGCAGGAATTATACACAACTGGGTATACAAATAGCAACACAGGATGGCCTCCTTTAGGGAAGGACATCCTGTTTTGGTCGATTACCAGCCGCCTCTGCCGGGCATTCCGCCTCTGGGCGCACGGCCGCCTCTGCCGCCGTATCCCATCATTCCCTGGTCCACGGTCAGCGTTTTTCCGTCAACTTCTGCCGAAACAACATGTAGGAACCTGGATTCGGCCGTATTACCCCACCGGTCCTCGGGAACGTCGTATCCGGTGGCTTTGACAAGCTCTCCGCCCTTCAGATCGACCTCATCCCAGACAAAGGGAGGAACCATAAGGAAAACCTTGCCGCCGTCCGTGTTCAGGTAGGGCATCGTACCTTCTTCCAGAACCAGGGCACCCTCTACTGTTACCTCTTCGGGGGTGATGGGATTTCCGTTTTCATCACTCCAGACCATGCCGGGTCCGTAACCGCCCCGTCCGGGACCGCCGCCGTACATACCGCCCATTGCGGGACCTCTTCCGTAATAAGGAGTGTCATCACTATCCTTGTTACCCGATGCAAACACCGATGCTGCACTTACCATGACCAGAACCGCTACCAACATTTTCTTTTTCATACAAAACCTCCGCTGGTTTATTGTTTTAAACTTGTTAACTGAAATATAGAGGGGTCATATAAACAAAGTATGAACGGGGTATATTAAGAGTCTGAACAGAATGGATGGAAATGCTCTAGGAATGAAGCGCTGCGGCCGATAGAGAGATCATGAAGAAAATGATCATTTCCGCCCTGCTCCTGCTGACCGCCGTATTCATGGCGCAGGCCTATGAAGAAGAGGGCGTCGCCTCCTGGTACGGAGGGAAGTTCCACGGCAGACTCACCGCCAACGGAGAGATATTCAATACCCATGAGTTTACAGCTGCCCACAAGCAGCTGCCGTTCAACACGATTGTCAAAGTGACAAACCTCAGCAACGGAAAGACCGTAGAAGTCAGGATCAACGACAGAGGCCCCTTTGTGGAAGGCCGCATCATCGATCTGTCCTATGCCGCCGCGGTAGAGTTGGATATGATCAGTACGGGAACCGCTCCGATTCTGCTGGAAGTTGAAAATATGGAGGCTCTGGAAGTCCGCTTCACCATACAGGTGGGAGCCTACAGAAATCTTGAAAATGCGACGGCCATGAAGAGGAAGCTGGAGGAGAACGGCTTCTCCCCCAAAGCCAGCCTGAACAACAAAGGGATCACCCGGATCATTCTGGCGGATATCCCTGAGGCGGAGACCATGGTCTATGCCAGAAAACTGGAACAGCTGGGGATACGCAATATCCTGATCAAACAGAACTGATGAAAAAATCCCTGATCTTTTGTCTGCTACTGGCCTTTACAGCCCTCCATGCTCAGTCAGAGGGACAGAAAGAGACGGTGATCCGCGTCCGCTGGTTCGGTCAGACCCAGAGATGGGAAAACAGGGGACTGGGAGACAGCAGGGTCATTACCATAGGCACACACGGATGCGCTCTGACGGCGGCGTCCATGGTTATGGATTTTTACGGCATCGATACCAATCCTTTAAAGCTCAA
>QKJO01000250.1 GCA_003249275.1 Spirochaetaceae bacterium | reverse complement strand
GCTGTTACTGCTCCCAAAGGGAAACTGCCGTCCACCGTCAGATCCGGGAAATCCAGAATCCGGAATGTGATGAAGACACCCAGTGCCAGTATTCCGAATATAAGTCCTTCGACAAGTATTCCTTCAACCATTATTACCTCTTTCAAAAAATAAGGGGCTGATCCGGGCGGTGTTTTTAAACACTCGCGGATCAGTCCCTTTATGATGACCTATGGGGCAGTTTCAGGCAATATTATTTCCTGATAACTTCTCCGTTTTTGATCACGGTAGCCGCCTTCGCTTCCAGATCTGCGGGTATTTTGATACCGAGCTGGTCGGCAAGGTCAAGATTCACAAGCAGATCGATATCGTCAACACTGGTCATGAAGCCGGTGGGGATATCGGAGGTTTTTTTGCCTCCCAGGATCTCAACGGCCATCCTTCCGGCTGCCTTGCCCATCTTGTAGTAGTCAAAACCCCATGATACAAGGATCTGATTTTCAATGGCAGAGCTCGGGTCGGCTGACATGATGGGCTTGCCTGCTCTTGTCGCCACATCCGATACGGCGGAAAGGGCGGAGACGACTGTGTTGTCCGTACTTATATAAATACCGTCCACCTTGTCGATGATGGACTGGGCTGCCTGCTTGACCTCGGACGAGTTGGTCACTGTGGTTTCGATGAATTCGATTCCCAGTTCGGCACATGCTTCTTTTGCCATCTCGGCCAGTCTGACTGCATTGGCTTCGCTGCTTGTATAGATGTGTCCCAGTTTCTTTATCTTTGTCAGTGACGCCAGAAGGGCGATCTGATCCTTGACGGGGGTCATGTCGGATATACCGGTAATATTGGCACCGCCCATGTCATAACTGGCGACAAGGCCGGCATCCACGGGGTCGGTAACGGCACTGTAGAGAACGGGAATGTCTTTCAGCGTATTGGCCAGTGCCTGGGCCGTGGGTGTGGCGATACCGATGGCCAGATCGACCTTGTCGGCCTTGAATTTCTGGGCAATGGAGGAGGCTGTATTCATGTCGCCATTGGCATTCTGCAGGTCAAACTGGGCATCCGGATATGTTTCTTTTATGACCTCCATGGCTCCCTGCTCGAGAGCGTCCAAAGCCGGGTGAGCCACAATCTTGGTGATGCCGATTTTAACGGGTTTGGCCATGGCCGGTGCCGCTTCAGAGGAACCTTTCTGTTCCGCCTGACCGGTTGCGAAGACTGATCCGGCAAGAAACATGAGAGTGAGGATAAGGGAAACGATCTTTTTCATATTTACTCCTGATGTTCTTATGAATAGAAACACTTAAGTGATTATTCCCTTTTTTGATCCATCTGTCAATACAGAGTTGAAATTCACGTCTGTAACCTTTATATATTTTGTGTTTTTATTGATAATGAGTATATTTGAACAGAAAGATAAAAATATTTTGATAAATCAGGAGTGAAGTATGAATCAGTCATTTACCGGTTTGAACAGCCGAGAGGCAGTCCAGGACCGCACCATATTGAAGAATGTCTATCTCTGGATGACAGCGGGTCTATTTCTCACTGCCATTGTGGCAAGAGGAGTCCTCGTCACCGGTCTATACAGAACATTTCTGGGAAACCCGATCCTGATGATCGCCCTGATCGTGGCCCAGCTTTTTCTGGTTTTCCGTCTCTCTGCCAGAATCAATTCCATGACCGTAGGCGCGGCCATTCTGTCCTTCGGCGTCTATGCGGCCCTCAACGGCATCAACCTTTCCGTGATTTTTCTGGTCTATAAGATCGGAACCATCACCACGGCATTTGTTTCCACCGGAGCCCTCTTCGGCGCCATGAGCCTCTGGGCGGTCACCACAAAACGGGATCTCTCGGGTTGGGGCCACTATCTTATGATGGGTCTTGTGGGGCTGATCATTGCCTCCCTTCTCAATTTCTTTCTCCAAAGCAGCGGGATGTCCTACCTCATCTCCTATGCCGGAGTAATCCTGTTCACGGGGCTGACAGCCTACGATACACAGAAGATCAGAAATATGAGCCATGCCATGTCGGCATCCGTCGATGAAGGTCAGTTTGTCAAACTTTCAATTCTGGGAGCCCTTGTTCTCTATCTGGATTTCATCAATATGTTCATGTTCATCCTCAGAATCCTCGGACGACGCGACTGATCAAATGGCAGATCACATTGATTCTCTTTTTGATTTTCTTGACCGGTCGCCCACGGCCTTTCATGCGGTAGACCGGACCGTAAGCATTCTGAAAGACCGGGGATATTCTGCCCTGGATGAGAGCAGCTCGTGGAGTCTGAAGCCTGAGACAGGATACTATGTCCTGAGAAACGGTTCCTCCCTGATCGCCTTTCATACAGGAGCTCTGAAAACCGGCCTTCCGAAATTCAGAATTGTGACCGCTCATACCGACAGCCCCGCCTTCCGTCTGAAAGAGAAGACTTTCAGGAAGAAAAACGGCATGATGACCATGCAGGTGGAAGTTGTGGGAGGTCCGGTTTTTTCAACCTGGTTCGACCGGGATCTTTCGGTTGCCGGGAGAGTTCTGATTCGCAGGGGAGACTCTGTGGATCAGGTTCTCTACAGAAACAAGGACAGGAAAGTCCTGATTCCCAATGTGGCCATACATCTCAACAGGACCGTTAATGAGGGGTTTGAGTACAATCCCCATCTTCATATGAACTGCATTGTTACCAGCACATCGGCGGTGGAGTCAGAATCTTTTTACGAACTGATAGCCGAAGACCTGGGCATCGATGCCGGCGATATCCTGGATGGAGATCTGATCCTCTGGGATACTCAGCCAGCCGCTTTCAGTTCGTGGAAAAATGAGTTTTTCTCATCCGGAAGAATCGATAATCTGGCCATGTGTCATGCAGCCGTCGAGGCCATGGAGGGGTTGAAGAATCAGTCCTCCATCGCTGTTGCCGCTCTCTTTGACAATGAGGAGACAGGCAGCATCACCCCTCACGGAGCGGATTCCAGTTTTCTGGAACAGGTTCTGGAAAGAATCGTACTTGCAGCGGGAGGCTCCCGGGAAAACTTTATGGCGGCCTGTGCCGGTTCCTTCATCGTCTCGGCCGACGGCGCCCATGGAATCCATCCCAATTTTGCGGATGTGCATGATGACAGATTTACACCCGAGCTGAACGGCGGCCCGGTCATCAAAAAAAATGCCAAATGGAATTATGCCACCACAGGAGAAACCGCTTCCCGGTTCAAACTTCTGTGCGAAAAAGCGGGAGTCCCCTGCCAGGTCTATATCAACCGCTCCGACAGGCCTACGGGAAAGACCCTTGGACCGCTGACCGCAGCCCGGCTTGGAATCCCTGCCGTGGATGTGGGAAATCCCATGTGGAGCATGCACAGCATCAGGGAAACGGCCGGTGTAAAAGACCATGACTCCATGATCCTGGTTCTGGCGCAGCACTTTCGAGAGACCTGACTATCATGAATAAGATCAGATCCATTCTACTCCTTTCTCTTTCCCTCCTGACAGCCGGATTCCTTTTTGCCCAGACTGAAGTCGAAACGTTGAACCGGAACCTGACAGCCGGATCCGCCGTACTGATGGACTATCAGACCGGACGTATCCTTTATGAAAGAGACGGGAACAGACCGATTCCGCCGGCGTCCATGACCAAGGTCATGACCCTCTATCTGACCTATGATGCCATCCGGGACGGCCGGTTGAACAAGGAAGATGTCATTACCATCGATGAGGCCGGATCATCCTTTTCCAGGCCTCCTTTTTCGTCCCTTATGCTTCTGGAGGAGGGGCAGAGAGTCAGTGTTCTGGATCTGATGAAGGGAGTGGCCGTCGATTCGGGGAATGACGCCGCCTATGCCCTTGCTGAAATACTGGGACCGGGTAAAAGGGAATTTGTGAATAAAATGAATGCCAAAGCCCGGAAGCTGGGTCTTTCAAGCGCCCGGTTTGCAGATCCTGACGGTTGGAGCGAGTTCAACATTATATCTCCCCGGGATTATGCCGTACTGGCCAGATCCTATATCCGTGATTATCCCGAGGCCCTGAAGGAGCTTCACTCCGTACCCTTTATGGTCTATCCTCTGCCGGGGAATCTTCCCGAAGGTGTGGATTTCAGAATCAAGGTTCCCCGGAGAAAGGACAATACCAATCTTCTTCTGGGCCGTTATGAGGGAATCGACGGGCTGAAGACGGGATACATCGATCAGTCGGGATTCAACTTTACCGGAACAGCCTCCCGGGACGGCCGGCGGCTGATTGCCGTTCTCATGGGCATCAGGACCGAGAGCTACTATCAGGGCATCCGCAGAAGAGCGGAGGAAACGGAGATGCTGCTGGACTACGGATTCAGCCGCTATTTGCCCCGTGAACTCAAGGCTCCCTCTCTTCCTGAGGTGAGAGTCTGGTACAGCAGAGAGAAATCTATCACTCCGGTCCTGAAAAACCTGCCGGAAGTGCTGCTGGCCGAGGATGAAACTGACTCGGTCTACTCGATGCTTCACGTCGATGAGAACATGACAGCCCCTCTCAAGGAAGGGACCGTCGTCGGCCGGGCGGACTATTACCTGGGCGGTTATCTCCTCGGTTCATCCGAGCTCTGTGTTCCGGCGGATATCGATAAAGGAAATTTTCTCTATATCCTGAGAGACAGAATCATTCAGTGGACCGCTCCCGTCAGGGAGAAGCTGTTTACGTTCATCGAACCTTAATCCGCCAGGGAGGACAGTTCCTCCCAGCGGTGATAAAGCTTTTCCAGTTCTTCCTTGAGCCCATGATATTCTCTGTTGAGCCGGTCTGAATCTTCCGGATTGAAGTCGGGAGCCGAAAACTGAGCTTCCTTGATTCCGATCTTCTCTTCCAGATCCATGATTCTCTCTTCCATGGATTCGAATTCGATTTTTTCCTTATAGCTCAGCTTCTTGGTCCTGTTGGTCACCTGGGGAGCCGTCTTTTTGACTGCCGCCGGTGCGGCCTGTTTCTCTTCCTCCAGAAGCGATTTGTATTCGCTGTAGTTCCCGGAGAATCCGTGTATATTGCCCTTTCTATCGAAAACGAACTGAAAGTCGGTCACCCTGTCCAGAAAATACCTGTCGTGGGAAACAAGGAGGAGACAACCTGGAAACTCCATAAGATAGTCTTCCAGCATTGTCAGGGTCTGGAGGTCCAGGTCGTTGGTGGGCTCGTCAAAGAGCAGGAAATTGGGATTGGAAAGGAGTATTCTGATAAGATACAGACGTCTCCTTTCTCCCCCTGATACATCTTTTATGGCCGTATAGTAGAGGGATTTTGGAAAGAGGAACCGGTCCAGTAGCTGGGTCGGCGTCAGTGTGGTGCCGTCGGCTAGAACCACCTTCTCGGCAAACTCATTCAGATACTCCATGACCTTCATATCACCGGGGAGGACGCTGCCGGTCTGGTCGAAGTAGCCGATGTGGGTATTGATCCCCAGATCGACCGTACCCTGATCGGGAGTGAGAGCTCCGGCAATCAGGTTGAGCAGGGTCGTCTTTCCCGAACCGTTGGGGCCGATCAGGCCGATCCGTTCACCCCTGCGGAACTGGTAGGTAAAGGGCTTGATCACCCTGTTTTCGCCGTAGGAGAAACTTATGTTCTTAAGGTGGAGAATTTTCTTGCCCAGCCGTCTGTAGGTGGAGCTGAATTCGGCGGAGGCCGCGGTTTCGGCACTCCTTTGCTCCATGAGATTGTAATAATTGGCGGTTCTC
>QKJO01000021.1 GCA_003249275.1 Spirochaetaceae bacterium | reverse complement strand
ATATGACCCAGAATATTGCCGTGAGGCCTTGAAAAGGCCTGCTCTCTGTCGATCCCCTTACCGAGAAGGGCAAACTCCTCCAGATAGGGATAATCAGGATTGATCGGTCCTCCCAATGACAAGACGACGGTATCCAGGGTCTGGTAGCTGGTCTGCTGTGTTTCAAACCTTATCCGATCCAGGGGGGACATCAGTTTTTTTGACAGGCAGATTGGAAAATTATTGTACTGGCATTTTCCCAGAAAGGGGCGGGCGAAGTTGTCTACGAGAATACTGGCCTGAAGATAGGGATTATCCGTGCCCGAAGATCCGACGATGGAATAAAACGTCGGTTTCTGATGTGTTTTGCGGGGTGTTATCTGCTCGGCCACATGATAGAGGGTTTTTCCCAGACCGATACCGATGTGCCTGCCGGTGACGAGGCATTCTTCAAGGTATCGGGCCGCAAAGAAATAATAAGCCTCATCATGATCTCCCTGCTGCATATCCGGAGAGATGATGACCTCTTTAAGATTGAGTTTCTCTGCAATACTTCTTGAAAGATCATCTGCCGAATCGCTCTGGGGAGGTGCAATCCTGAACTGCACATAACCGAGTTCACGGGCCATTTTGAGAATCCTCGAAATCTGGGTCCGGTGAATCTTCTCTTTTTCCGAGATCTCCTGCTGACTCAAATTATCCAGATAGTAACTTTTGGCAATGCGCAGAATCGTCAGTTTGTCAAAATGAGGCGTCATAACTGCATTCTCCCTTTCTTCACACTGTTTTTCAAGTTGAATTTTATTTGACGCCTCAATAAGGCTGATATAAGATAACACAATACTGATAACATTTTTGATTCACATATGTGAATACACCTTAATCAAGCGGAGTGTCATCAGCAGAAAAAGGAGAAGCGGTGTGATTGAGGATGAAGCCTATTCAATGGAGTCGCTGGGAGAACTGCTCTTTACCAGCCGGTCTTCCAGAATCTATCAGTGGAAGGAAAACACGCTGATCAAGTTGTTTAACCCTGATGTAGATCCCGGACTGATCAGAAATGAAGAGATCAATACGGCAGAAACTTACGAGCAGGGAATCTCGCTCGTCAAATGTTACGGACAGGTACGTGTGGGGGATCAGACCGGTCTTGTGATCGAACGTGTTGCTGGACAGACACTGATCAGTCTGGCATCCAGCAAACCGGGAACAGCATTCGGCGTACCGGGATTGATGGCGGACCTGCAGATCAAAATGCACAATACCGGAACGACCGTGATTCAAAGCTACAAAGGGGTCGTCAGAAAAGCTCTTGATTCCGACCCCCTCGCCTTTCTGTCTCCCGGTGACAAGGATACAATCATCCGTTTTCTGGAGAGTCTTCCCGACGGCGATTCCATACTGCATCTGGATTACCACCCCGACAACATCATCTCAGATACCAGGTCGGCAACGATCATCGACTGGATGACCGCTGCACGGGGTGCACCGGCCGCCGATGTGGCGGCCACTCTCTACCTTCTGAATGAGGGGGAGATGATTCCCGGCCTGAACAAAATCGTTGCATCTCTGCTTGAGGCCATCCGGAAACTGATCTGCAGCAGATATCTCAGAACCTATAAAAAGAAAACCGGGATGAAGGATTCGGAAATCGCCCCCTGGCGTCTGCCCTTTCTGATTGTAAGGCTGGGAATCTGGAATATCGCCAGCGAGGTCGAAACTCTCCATAACAAAATTCTGGCTGAAATAGAATCGCTTAACAGACAGCCCTCTCCTTCACTCGGAAATGAAGCCGGTTTCGGAGCCCTCAATTCATGAGAGGATTCAAAAAAATCCAAAGTCAGATTCATGAACTTTCACCCGGCATCACAGTCAGCGAGGAAAGGGGCTGCATCGTCCTGAAGGGAGAGGTGGAGGACTGGAACATTGCCGTCAAGGCGGGACATCTTGCTGTGGACAAAAAAAAATACCTGGGAGTGATCAACGATATCACTCTGAAGGGTTTCAGGCAGGAGATTCCCCGTCCGGGGGTGAAGGACAGAACTCTGGATGGTCAGACACCGGATATCCTGATCATCGGGGGGGGCATAACAGGCTGCTCCGTTGCCCGGGAACTGTCCCGGTACAAACTGAATACGATTCTTGTGGAGCGGTCTTCCGATCTCGGTTCGGGAGCTTCCGGCGCCAACGGGGGCGTCATCCATGTCGGCATCAATTTTTCACGAAAATCAAGAAAACACTACTACAATATCCGCGGCAACAGGATGTACGCCTATCTGTCCCGTCTGATGGATGTCCCTTTTGAGCAGAAAGGACAGGTAATGCTCTGTGCCCGGAGATGGGAGCGGATACCCGTTGCCCTTCTGAAAATCAATGCCCTTATCCTCGGGATTCCGGGGGTCCGGTATATGAAACGGGAAGAGCTCCTCCTCCATGAACCCCATATCCCGGATTTTGCAATCGGGGGAATGTATATGCCTACAGGAGGGATAACCAATCCCTATGAGATGACCATGGCCCTGGGAGAGAATGCAGCGGCCAACGGTGTCAGAATATCACTGGAGACGGCTGTTCTGGGCATGGAAGTTAAGGAAGGCCGGATAGTCAGTGTTGAGACCAACAGGGGCCGGATCATCCCACGGCTGGTGATCAATGCGGCGGGAGTCTACGCCGATATCATTGCCGAAATGGCCGGAGACAGGACCTTCACAATCCATCCCAGACGGGGAACCGATATCATCACGGACAAAAAGGCCGGTTATATGGTGAAAACAAGTATGGCCAAATCACCCTTCAGCATCCTCCCCTATCAGAAAGCCGACCGTCCGAAAGGTCTGTCGGGAAGGATAAAATTTTTCATCCGGACCATCACCAGCAGCAGCCATACAAAGGGGGTCGGGCTGATCCATTCGGTTCACGGAAACATGCTCCTGGGTCCCAATGCAGTTGAAACACCCGACAGAGAGGACACCGATACGAGAAGGGATGAGGTGGAGAGTATCATCAGAATGCAGCAGCACATCGCCCCTGACCTTAAATTCAGCGATATCATCGCCTATTTCTCCGGGGTGAGAGCGGCTACCTACGAGGAGGATTTTGTCGTCCGCCAGGGGATTTTTACAAAGAACATCCTGCAGGCGGCGGGCATTCAGTCCCCGGGAATCACGGCAGCCCCGGCGATTGCCCTGGACCTGTCCTCCTGGGCTTTGGCGTACCTTGAGAAGTACAAGAAAGTTGAAAAGAAGGATTCCTTCAGAGAGGAGCGTACGGCCCCGCCCCGTCTTGCCCATATGGAGGATGCGGAGCGGAATGAACTCATCAGGAAGAATCCTGCTTACGGTGAAATCATCTGCCGCTGCGAGGAGATCAGTAAAGGAGAAATCCTTGACGTCCTGAACTCACCCCTCTGTGTTCCCACTTTAGACGGCATTAAGAGACGGCTGCGTCCTGGAATGGGCCGCTGTCAGGGCGGATTCTGTGCTCCCCTCGTCATGAAGATCATCGCAGAGCATCAGGGAGTTTCCCCGGTTGAGATAAAGAAAGGAAATGATGAATCAGTCATTATTTTCAAAGAAACGAAGGGAATGGCTGTATGAAACCATGGGATGTCATCGTTATTGGCGGAGGACCGGCCGGACTGTCCGCCGCCCTTGCCGCAAAGAGGTCCGGTTCAAAGGTAATGCTTATTGAACGGGAAGCCCGGCTGGGGGGGATACTGAAGCAGTGCATTCATGACGGATTCGGGATTGTCCGCTTCGGCGAGAGACTGACAGGACCGGAGTATGCTGAAACGTTTATTGATGAATTCAACAGTGAAAAGATTGATGCAATGACCCTCACTTTTGTGAAAGGCATTGAAAAAAAAGAAGACCTTTTTCTGGTCAGCACGGTGAACAGGTCCGGCATACAGATCTGGGAAACCCGAACTCTCATTCTGGCGACAGGCTGCAGGGAACGAACAGCAAAGCAGGTCTTCATTCACGGTTCCCGGCCTGCCGGCGTGATGACCGCCGGAGCGGCCCAGAATTTTATCAATCTCCAGGGACTGATGCCCGCCCGCAAGTGCGTGATCCTGGGCAGCGGCGATATCGGTCTGATCATGGCCAGACGGCTGACTCTGGAAGGAGCGGAAGTACTGGGTGTCTACGAAGCAGGCAGCTCACCTTCGGGGCTGACCAGGAATATCCATCAGTGCCTGTTCGACTATGAGATCCCTTTGCATCTGTCGAAAACCGTAACAAGACTGATAGGTAAGGACCGGCTCAGGGCTGTGGAGATTTGTGACGTTGATGAGCAGCGGCAGCCCGTAAGTGGTACCGAGGAGATCGTCGAGTGTGATACTCTCATCCTTTCGGTGGGATTGATACCGGAGAACGAACTGGCCGAAAGTCTCGGGGCGGTCCTTGACCCGGCAACCGGAGGTCCGGTCTGCGACGACTCCCTGATGACCTCGGTGGACGGCGTCTTCTGCTGCGGGAATGCCCTTCATGTAAACGACCTTGTGGACTATGTTTCCGAAAGCGGTGAAACTGCCGGACGGGCTGCATCCGAATACTCCAGCCGGAAAGACGGGCTGGTTCTGAAACGGGGCACAGGACTGCTCACACTTGTTCCCCAGCGCCTGCGGTCCGACACCGAGGGAAAGAAAACACTTTATTTTCGGAGCAGGAAAATTCTGATGGACAAATCCCTTGTCATCCGGGTGGACGGCAGGGAGTTTTTCCGGAAAAAGTATCCCTTTCTGAAGCCTCCGGAAATGGAACGCCTTGAACTAGATTTCAGCGGACTCACGCTGAAGCCTGATACGAAGATCCTGTTTGAGATTGAGGAAAATTGAAATGAAAATTATGACCTGCATCATATGTCCCCGCAGCTGTCTGCTTCAGGCGGATGAGGAAGATGGTATTCTGAAGGTGAACGGATACAAATGCCTGAGGGGGAAATATTTTGCCGGAACGGAAATGAAAAATCCCGTGAGGATGATCAGTTCAACAGTCAGAACCGTTTACAAAGACATACCCGTACTCCCGGTCAGAGTCTCTGCCGAGATTCCCAGGGACAGGATTTTCGACGTCATGGCCGAGATCAACAGAATCACAGTCGATACACCGATCTCAAAGGGAGATTTAATCATCAGGAATGTCCTCGGCCTTGGTGTTGATGTGATTGCCACCGGCAGCTGTTCCTTTCTTCCCCAACCTGCCCTGACTCAGGAAAATTAACTGAGCCTGCCTGATCAATACTCCAGAAATTCCATGTAATGAGCCACTTCATCGGGCAGGGGAAGATTTTTCTTTTCAAATTTGATGGCTTTGGATTTCAGTTTCAGGATCTCTTTACTCTGGATATTCTTGTACCTGGTCTCCAGGACACCGAAGGACGGCTTTTGAGCCATTGTCTCTCTCAGCTCTCTGGGGAAGGGACAGAACCGGTAGAATATCTCCCTGGCATAACTGTTCAATCGGATTTTTCCCTCAAATTCAAACTCCACCCACTGGGCATACTCCTGTGAGAATCGGTCTTTGTCATTTTTTGTCTTTTTGATGAATTCTGTAAGCCGTTCCTTCGCTTCGGGGGTCAGGCTGGGAATTTTTTTATAGAACTGAATATAGTCGTAATAGATACCGACAAGTCCCCCCTCTACAGGATCCGTCCAGTTGTAACCTGCGATGGTTTTCGACAGCTCCCAGCGGAAATGAGCCAGTTTTACC
>QKJO01000064.1 GCA_003249275.1 Spirochaetaceae bacterium | reverse complement strand
ACGGACTGCGGATTATCAATGCGGACTGGACCCGGCTTCAGCGCCATTTCCTGACCAAGGAACCGGTAAGAACCCTTGAGGAGCTGAAGGGAATGAAAATCCGGGTTCCCGAATCGCCTTCTTTCATGGAGAGCATTGCCACCCTGGGCGCCTCTCCCACTCCCATCGCATTCGGCGAAGTTTACCTCGCCCTCAAGCAGGGTGTTGTCGACGGCTGCGAAAACCACGTGGAATCTCTCTACAACATGAAGTTTTATGAAGTGGCCAAGAACCTGACTCTCTCCAGCCACAATATTGAAGACACCGTGGTCGTGGTAAACAACAAATGGTGGCTTTCTTTGACCAAGGAACAGCAGGATATCATCAGCGCTTCCATCAGCGAAGCCGGCAAATGGTATCAGGCGGAGCTTGAAAAGAAATCCGACGAGTATATTCAGCTCCTGAAGAATGAAGGGGTCAAGGTGTGGGAAGTGGATAACGCCGTCTGGAGAAACGCCGTCATCCCTGCTGCTCCCTTAAGAACGGAGGCTACAGGCCTTTGGGAAGCCGGGCTGGTAGAAAAGATTCTGGCTCAGCTGGGAAAATAGTAATACAATCTAAGCAGGTTATTCATAATAAGATTTCCAGATGTACAGTCTGGAAATCTTATAATAAGGATCAATGAACAATGAATACTTTTACCAAGAACTCCAGCCGGTTATTCTCCGTGGTACTTTTCCTCTCGTTTGCAGGAATCGTCCTGAGCATCATACTCCAAATCTTCTGCCGCTATGTTCTGGGAAGCGCCCTGTCCTGGACGGAAGAGATCGCCCGGCTTCTTTTCTGCTGGCTGGCTTTTGTCGGCAGCGCCCTGGCCTCTCTGGAAAAATCGCATCTGGAGGTGGATTTCTTCTTCGGGAAAATGCCTCCGGCGGTACAGCGGATTGTGGATATTCTGATAAAAGTATTAATCCTGGCCTTGAGCATCGTTGTGCTGATAAGCAGCCTGAAACTAATATCCTCCCAAACAGGAATGAAATCCATAGCGCTCCGTCTTCCCATGGCGGTATTCAGCGTCTCCATCCTGATTGGATTCGCCGGAATCCTGTACTATTCCATACTCTCCATCATTAAACCTGCGGATTCGTCGAAAGAATAAACGGATTCCACGTCGCCCCGTTTGAAGAAATCCTTAAGGAGGATTAATCAGTGAACAGCTGGCTTTTTATGGTCATTTTTCTTATCCTCATGGTAATAAAAGTACCCATTGCCTTCAGTCTGGGACTCTCCTGTGCCTATTATTTTATTTCCAATGGTGTTCCCCTGGAGACATTTTCCCAGATAATGCTGAGCGCCTTTGACTCCTTCCCTCTTTTGGCCATTCCTCTCTTTATGCTGGCCGGAATGATCATGAATATGGGGGGTGTAACCCATCGGCTGTTCGATTTTGCCAAAACCCTGGTGGGACATATCCCCGGAGGACTGGGGCATGTAAACATCGTCACCAGTCTCATTTTTGCGGGAATGTCCGGCTCTGCCACGGCAGACAGTGCGGGCCTGGGCACCATCGAAATCGAATACATGAAGAAAGAAAAATATGATCCGGCCTTTTCCGCTGCCGTTACCGCCGCGTCCTCAACAGTCGGCCCGATTATGCCCCCGAGTATCGGCTTTGTGCTTTACGGTTCACTCACCGGAGCCTCTATTGGCAGGCTGTTTATAGGAGGAGCCATCCCGGCCTTCATCATGTCCGCCGGTATGATGCTGGTGGTCTACCTTATCGCCCGGAAGCATTCCTACAAAACCTATCCCAAACCGACCTTCCGACAGCTCTTTTCCTCTTTCAAGCTTGCTGTCGTCCCGATGCTCACCCCGGTGATCATTCTGGGAGGGATCATCACCGGCATTGTCACCCCCACGGAGGCGGCGGTCTTCGCCATTCTATACGCCATCTTTCTGGGAACCTGCGTCTACAAGGAAATCGGTCTGAAAAAACTGGTCTCCATTTTTGTGGAAGTGGGAAAGGGCTGCAGCAAGCTGATGCTTATCGTCTCCTTTGCCTTCGTCTTCGGATGGATTCTGACCTATGAGGGGATCCCCGCCAAACTGGCAAAACTCCTGTTTGCCGTCAGCAGCAACAAATATGTCATCCTGTTCATCATTGATATTCTCATTCTGGTTTTGGGCTGCTTTATGGAAGGGTTGAGCATCGTTCTGATCGTGATTCCCGTTCTTCTTCCTGTTCTCAAACTGACGGGAATCGATCTGGTCCACTTCGGCGTTGTTCAGAGTCTGGCAAACAACATCGGACTGATAACCCCGCCGGTGGGAATCTGTGCCTATATCGTCGCCGATATCGCCCAGGTAAAATTTGAGAAGGTGATTCGCGCCCTGGTTCCTTTCATGGTAATCCTCGTCGTCGTTCTTTTTATTATCACCTATATCCCGCAGACGGTACTGTGGCTTCCGAATCTTCTGATGGGAGCCAGCTGAACCCGGTTTTTCAGAACGAATTCCAGAAAAGACTCAGAAAGCAATGAAGCTCCCTGTCCCCCGACAGGGAGCCTTCTCCAGAAAACAGGAGGACAGAAGTATGACCCAGAAATCATTCTCTCCGGACAGAATTGCCCCCATAACTCCCTATCATCCCCTTCCGGATGAAAAATTTACCGTCACCGAACCGGTGGCCCCCCAGTTCAAAAGAAGTGATTTTGATAATCTGGAAAAACTCGGCTGCACCGAAAGGATCCACCGGCTGCGGAAGCAGTATTTTTTGAACAAGACCACCATCTGTACTCACAGGGCCAGGATCTATACGGATGTCTACCAGGCAACCGAGGGAGAACCCGTCTCCATCCGGAGAGGAAAGGCGTTTTTAAAATACTGTGAAGAGAAGCCCATTGTGATTCAGCAGGATGAGCTGATCATCGGAAACCCCGGTTGCCGGCCCAAGTATGCCATGGTGGCTCCGGATTATTCCTGGGAATGGGTGCTTGAGGAACTTGATACCCTTTCTTCCCGCCCCCAGGATCCCTATCTCATCAGCGAGGAACAGAAGAAAGAACTGGCCGAGGAGATTATCCCCTACTGGCGCGGAAAATCGGTCTTCGAACATGTCATCGGCAATCTGCCTGAAGAAACCAGACGCCTGACCTATGGCACGGAATTCGCCGGGGAGGTACAGAAGTCCCTTCGGGGGGTCGGCCATAATGCCCCGGGACTGAAAAGGCTTCTGACCATCGGCTTTCGGGGGGTGGAAGAGCAGGCAGAAAAAACCCTGAAAACACTTTCCTATTTAAACGCCCGGGACCATGAAAAAATCGCCTTCCTGAATTCCATACTCCTCTGCTGCCGGGGCATGAAAATCCTGGGAGAACGTCATGCCGCCGAAGCCCGCAGGCTGGCGGAATCCGAGACGGATGCCCAGCGGAAAAAGGAGCTGCTGAAAATCGCCGATGTCTGCGGAAGAGTTCCCTATAACCCGGCAGAAACGTTTCATGAAGCTGCCCAGGCCTGCTGGTTTATCCAGATGGGAACCAAAATGGTACAGTGCGGTGCCAGTTTCGGCCTGGGCCGGTTCGACCAGTATATGTACCCCTATTACAAAAAGGATCTGACCGAAGGCAGAATTACAGAAGAACAGGTCCAGGAGCTGATAGAATGTCTCTGGATAAAAAATGCCGAAGTCATCCCCATCGGCGCCGATAAAACAGCCAAATATGTAGCCGGATACATGGTGACGCAGATGGTCAGCGTGGGCGGTCTGACCCGGGAAGGGCTGGACGCCACCAACGAACTCTCCTTCAAGTGTCTGGAAGCCACCAGCAATGTCCGGCTGGTAAGCCCCTCCCTGTCTCTTCGGGTTCACAAGAACAGCCCGGAAAAACTCCTGATGAAGGCCGCCGAAGTTGTCCGAAACGGAGGGGGAATGCCCCAGTTTCATAACGATGATGTGGGGATCCGGATGATGCTTTCCGCCGGAACGACCATCGAAGATGCCTATGATTATGAGATCCGGGGATGCAGTGAATCCATGGTGGCCGGCAAAATGTGGAAGTACAGTGATGCCGGTCCCCTGAACCTCGGGTCCTGTCTTGAATGGGCTCTGTTTGACGGAAACTCCCAGCTGGTCAAATCGGAAAAACGCTGGGGGCTGGCCACCGGGGATTCCCGCCGTTTTCAGTCCTATGAGGAACTATGGGCGGCCTTCACGGAGCAGATCGCCAATCTGACCAAACATGTCTTTATTTCCACAATGATCATAGAAAAGGTCCATTCCGAGCTCTGCCCGGAACCGTATATCTCATCCATTCTGGAAGGACCTGTGGACACCGGAATCGATTATCTGAAGGGCGGCGCGCTGTATAATGTGGGACCTGCTCCCCAGTACACCGGCATAGCCGATACGGCGAACTCCCTGGCAGCCATCAGAAAATATGTTTTCGATGAGAAGCTGATCACCATGGATGCGCTATTATCCGCCCTGGAAAACGATTTTCAGGGCCACGAGGATCTGCGGCTGATGCTCCTCAACCGCAGCCCCAAATACGGCTGGGATGACGAATATGCAGACAGCATCGCCAGAGATATTGCCGACTTCTGCGCCGAGGAGGTAGTCAAATACAAAACCTTTCGGGGCTGCACGGGAACCTCCGGACTCTACCCGGTTTCCGGCAACACACCCCTGGGTATGGCCGTATGCGCCCTGCCCTCCGGCCGAAAAGCCGGTATGCCATTGGCGGAGGGGATCTCGCCCCAGCAGGGAACCGACAGGACCCCCACGGAAGTGATAAAATCAGTCACCTCCTTCGATCATTCCCGGCACCAGGACGGAGGCATGCTCAATATAAAATTCAATCCATCGGTTCTTGCCGGGGAAAGAGGATTGAAGAATCTTGTCTCCCTGGTCCGATCCTACATGGACCGGGGTGGATGGCATATCCAGTTCAACGTGGTAAGCAACGAGACCCTGAAGGATGCCCAGGATAATCCTGAAAAATATCCGAATCTTCTGGTGAGGGTTGCCGGTTACAGCGCCTACTTCGCCGACCTCTCCCGGGAAGTACAGAACGACATCATGAACCGGAAGGAACATTTCACCGCATGAAAACACTCCAGGCACCCGTTTTCGACATTCAGAAATTCAGCGTCCATGACGGACCGGGCATCAGAACCCTGGTATTCCTGAAAGGATGTCCCCTCAGATGCCTCTGGTGCTCGAATCCCGAATCCCAGGATCCGGAGCCTCAGATTGTCGGTTATGAGGAGAAATGCATTCATTGCGGCCGATGTGTTCAGGTCTGTCCTGAATCGGCCCTGTCAGCCCGGGGGAAAGGGATTGTCCGGAACAGGGAACTCTGCACACGTTGCGGCCGATGCACCGATGTCTGCTATGCCGGGGCCTGGAAACTCCTGGGGGCGCCGAAAACAGCCGATGATATCGTTCAGGAGGTGGAGAAGGATTCGGTCTTCTTTAAAAACTCAGGCGGGGGACTGACCTTCGGAGGAGGCGAACCTTTATTGTATCCGGATTTTGTCCGCGAAGTGGCCGGCCGATGCAGAAAGATGGGCATCTCCACCGCAGTGGAAACCTGCGGTTCCATTCCCTGGGAAAATTTCGCAAAAGCCCTGCCGGAAATCGACATCCTTCTCTTCGATCTCAAGCATATGGACAACGACATTCACAGTGACCTGACCGGCGGATCCAACAGTCTGATACAGGACAATCTGAACCGGATTTCCTCCACG
>QKJO01000190.1 GCA_003249275.1 Spirochaetaceae bacterium | reverse complement strand
AGATAAACCCGGGGATATCCACCGAGGCGGGACAGGCGCTCTGACAGGGGGCCCTGACCAGTTCGGGGCAGACTCCCGCATCGCAGTGTTTCTCTCTGATATGCTGCTCATACTCCTGTCTGAAGTGTCTGATCGTCGACATGACCGGATTGGGAGCGGTCTGCCCCAGTCCGCACAGAGCGGTTTCCCTGATGCTGGTTCCCAGTTCGATCAGCCTGTCTATGTCTCCCTCTCTGCCGTCGCCCCGGCAGATGCGTTCCAGAATTTCAAGCATCCTCTTGGTGCCCACACGGCAGGGGACGCATTTGCCGCACGACTCCTCCTGAACGAATTCGAGGAAGAACCGGGCCATGTCGACCATGCAGGTCTCATCGTCCATGACGATCAGCCCCCCCGATCCCATGATGGCGCCCAGCTCCGTCAGGGAGTCGTAGTCCAGGGGCACATTCAGATGCTCTTTTGGAATACAGCCCCCCGAGGGGCCGCCGATCTGGGCCGCCTTGAAGTTCCGGCCACCCTTGATGCCGCCTCCGGTTGTAAAGATAAGATCTCCCAGGGAGGTTCCTATGGGCACTTCAACAAGGCCCGTGTTGTTGACCGCACCGGCCAGGGCGAAGATCTTGGTGCCCCGGCTGTTGTCCGTCCCCAGGGAGGCAAACCGTCCCGGACCGTCCAGGAGGATGACGGGGACATTGGCATAGGTCTCCACATTGTTCAGCAGGCTCGGCCTGCCCCAGAGGCCCTTCTCGGAAGGAAAGGGAGGACGCGGCCTGGGTTCTCCCCGTTTGCCTTCGATGGAGGCAATCAGAGCCGTCTCTTCTCCGCAGACGAAGGCGCCGGATCCCATCCGGATTTCTATGTCGAAGTTCAGGCTGCTGCCCAGAATGGATTTTCCAAGAAGTCCCGCCTCTGTGGCCTGACGGATGGCATTTTCAAGTCTGGCGACGGCCAGAGGGTACTCGGCCCTCACATAGACGCACCCTGTTTCGGCGCCGATGGTATAGGCTGCCAGAATCATCCCTTCGATGAGAGAGTGGGGATCACCCTCCAGGATGGATCTGTCCATAAAGGCACCGGGATCGCCTTCATCTCCGTTGCCCAGAACCACTTTCTCTTTTCCCCGCGTCTTGCGGGCCATGTCCCATTTCATCCAGGTGGGATATCCGGCTCCGCCCCGGCCCCGGAGTCCCGATTCCTTCAGCCCGGCGATGATGGATTCGGGGGATGTACGGGACGCCAGCACCTTTTCCAGTGCCTCATAGGTTCTGTTCGCTATGGCGTCATCGATGCTGAGGGGATCGACACGGCCGCAGTTTCTCAGAACAATCTTGTTCTGCAGTTTGAAGAACCCTTCCTCCTCTGTTTCCTTTTCATTTTCAAGCAGAAGGGAAGCGACGGGTCTGCCCAGTCTGATGTGGGAGTTGACGATTCCAGGCAGGTCGCCGGGAGCTACGGATCCGTAGATCCTTTCTCCCACGGCTATAACGGGGCCATGGGCACAGGGACCCATGCAGCCCGTCTCTTTGATGCGCCATTCTTTGTCCGGCTCCATCAGCATTTCCAGCTGTTTTTTAAGATCCAGAGACCCCGAGGCGATGCAGCCGCCTCCGGTGCAGACCCTTACGGTTTTCTCATCGGATACGGCCTCCGTCTTCAGCTTCAGCCGGTAGATTTTCAGATCTTCGGGTGATTTCAGTTCAGGAAGCATCTTCGGCCTCCTGTCTGCAGTCGTCCAGAATCTCTCTGATCCGGGACGGTTTCACTCTCTGGTAGACCTTGTCATCGATCATGACCACAGGAGCCAGACCGCAGGCACCGAAGCAGCGTCCTATTTCGAGGGAAAAAAGTCTGTCCGGCGTTGTTCCGCCCACCTTGATCCCCAGATGTTTTTCAAGACCCGCCAGCACTTCCTTACCCCCTCTGACATAACAGGCCGTACCCAGACAGACTCTGATCGTATGATCGCCCCGGGGGGTCATGGAAAAGAGGGAGTAGAACGATACCACTCCGGTCACTTCGCTGAGAGGTATTTTCAGCTTCTCACTTATGTGGACAAGAACTTCCCGGGGCAGATAACCCAGCAGGTTCTGAGCCGACTGGAGAACGGGGATAAGCGCCCCTTCGCGGCTTGTGTTCTCCTCGATAATCGCGTCCAGTTGAGGAATGATATCCGCAGGATTCAGATGTTGTTCCGAATTCTGATCACAGCGGACCCTACCAGTTGTTTTTGGTTTCATGGATCGGCTCCTCGAAATAAGTGGGATGTTTAAGCAGCCGCAGGAATTAGGGGCGGGCGCCCCTGCGAAAGGAGGGAGGGACGGACGGCTGATCATCCATTATATCATGATGAGTTTTAATCGTGTAATTTTTATTGATAAAAAATGAACCAGTTCTTCCCGGTTCAGATTCAGCGGGCGAGATATTCCTCTTTGAGGAGTCCGTAGATCACGTGGTCCACGATCCGGCCGTAGAGATTTTCCGCTCTTCTGACGACCCCCTCTTCCCTGTAGCCCAGACGGAGGGGGATTTTGCGGCTGTCCGCGTTTTCGACGGCACAGTGTATTTCCACCTTTTCCATCCCCAGCTCATGAAAAGCCATACTCTCCAGTTCGCGGACGCATCTGTTCATGATGCCCCGTCCGGTTACATCCTGGGAGAGCCAGTAACCGATATAAGCCGTGCCCGTACTGTAGTTATAGCGGTTGAAACCCGCCACGCCGACAAGGGCGTTTTTGTAGAGGATGCCGCAGGTCATCTGTTCCCCCGAGGCAAAACGTTTCAGACAGGCGGATATGAAAAAGTCGGTATCTCCGGTTTTCCGGATGCCGTCCACCCAGGGCAGCCACTTCCTGAGATAGCTGCGGTTCCGGCAGGTCAGCTGGAACAGGGCTTCCGAGTGTTCTCTGCCCAGAAGGCAAAGCTGCAGTTCAATATCGATATATCTGTAAAACATACTCTTCTCCCCGCCGGTGAAATGAAAATCCTATCATATATTGAAAAAAAGAACTCCGGAATAAATAATTCTCTGGAATTGAATACTTATTTATTATAGATTTTAGGCATGGAACACACCGAAGCTCTGACAGTCTGCGTAGAGCGGAATTTTCCCGACATGCAGATCGCCATTCACCCCAATGACGGCAGCGATCTCAATCTTTTCACCAGAGAGCACAATTTCATTTTTTTTGCAGGAACTTCCATCGACAAGTTCAAATCCGGCTCGGGTCAGCTGGGCGAAGGGGAGCTTCATCTCCTCAACGAGTGCCCGCTCGGTACCCTTCAGGTTTCTGAAATGATCGCCGGAAAGCTCTGCTTCTGCGAAAAAGCCATGCTTATCCTGGACGGCGAGAAGATCTACCTGACCTATAAATAATCACCCTTCTTCCGGACCGTAGAGCATCTCCAGATTTTTATCGTCAGGATCTTCACATCCTTTGCATTGAAGAAACATGGCGCTGTATCTGTCTTTGAGGAGAAAGAAAGATCTTTTATAGAGATCGCTCTCGCTTTTGATCGTACCCGTTTTCTCCAGAAGTTCGGTATTCTGGATTTCCAGGTCCCTGGCTCTCTCCTGGGCCAGGTCGAGGGCGTATTTCATCTCTATTTGTTTCTTGTGGTCTTTGATCTTCTGATTGAGCTGCATGAACTGGTTCAGAAAGTTGACCCTGATCTCCTTCTCCAGCCTGTTCACATCGTTGAATTCCATGCTGTCCAGGTAGGATATGAGACGGCTGAAAGCGAAGTTCGTAGGAATTTCTATGACTAGGCGGGAGTTTCCGTCCACATTTCTTGAAAAATCAATCTTGTGTTCCAGACCCGTGATGTGAAGGACAAATAATTCTGCATCCATACTTGTATTGAGACTGTTCAATGCGGCCAGTTTTTTCTCGATGATTGTGGATGAAGTTGAGAATTTTTTCAGAAACAGAAGGGTTTTATTCCCCTCGTTCAGGTTCAGGTCCTCCAGGCGGATACGCCCGAAGAGTCTGGTTACATATTCAAAAAGTTCGGTTAAAAGCTGGTACAGGATATCCCCGCCCACGGCAAACTGCCTGTTCTCCCGGATCAAGTTCTGAAAACTCTTGGATTTGACATATTCATCCATAATATGGATCAGGAGATTGGGGTTTCCTCTATCGTTGTCGTGCTTCAATTCACCCTTGAAGATGTGAACCTGATTGTCCTGAATTGCATTGATATCCATAAATAAGTTCTCATTCACATTAACGGTTCGGGACTGTATTAAAAAGACTTTTATTTATTTTTTATCAGCAGGGGGAGGGTCTCCACCAGAATCTGTGCCGTGATGCCCCAAAGCACGCCGAAGTCGGTGTCATAGGCCCAGATCCTGTGGCGGGAGCTCCCTTCCCAGGGTTCCTGGTACCGGGAGGGGAGGCCCAGATCCTTGATGGGAAAGTGATACTCCCGTTCGCCGGTGACCCTGTCTTTTGAAAAGGGGTGGGCCTTCACGGGCAGCTGATACTGCTGGGGCTTGTGCCGCTCAAACCAGTCAAGGGATATGGTGAAGAGTTCCTCCACCTCATCCCGGTTGGGGTTCAGTTCATCCAGGGAGACAATATCCAGAATTCCTATGTAGGTCTGGATCAGCACGTTCATGGGGGTGATCAGAGTACCCGGAGAACCCAGAACTGTGATTTTCTCTT
Source organism: Spirochaetaceae bacterium (assembly GCA_003249275.1). Next base: position 1,081 of record QKJO01000190.1, on the reverse strand, counting down.
CGGAGATTCCGATTTCCTCACAGGTCTCCCTGAGGGCGGTAGTTTTGAAGTTGCCGTCCATTTCTTCATCAAACCGCCCCCCGGGAAAGCAGATCTCCCCGCCCTGGCGGATATGGGCCGATCTTTTCTGAAAGAGAATTCTGACCCCGTCCTCCCCCGGAATCAAAGGGATGAGAACGGCGGAGCAAAAAAGCTGATCTCTCCCCATGATTCTGGGGATATCAGATCCCTGAATGAGACTCTCTCTTATTTTTTCCGTATTCATGGGCAGAGGAAGAACTCCCTCAGCTCTTCAGAGTCATCATGTATCAAGGTCATCGAAGGTAATCTCCACGAACTGATCATCCAGTTCCGGGTCCAGGCTGAGAGAGAAGGAGTAGGTATCGCTGTCTTCATCAATGCCCTGTATGTCATAATCGATTTCCGTATCGCTTTTAAAGAACAGAACTCTTACCGAGCCGCCGTCGGCCATGGTGGTTTCGCTGTCCATAAAATCGATGCCGTACATCTCCGAGTCGCTGGGCGAAATAAAGAGGTAGTAGAGTTCGAATCCGGTGGTATTGGTGATTTCAAGGGCGACAAGTCTCGACGACAGTTCATCCATATCCATCTGATCCGTGAGAACCGCCTTGTTGATTGTGACTTCCGCCGGTGTTCCGTCGGTAATTTCCTGATCATAGATCTCATAGATGTTTCCGAACTCATCTATGGCCATAAAGTCAAAAACTCCCGTAGCCTCGGGGTAGGATATGAAAAATTCAACCCGTTCACCGCCGTAGAGGGTTCTCGACTCGCCCAGTACATCGGGACCCCAGTAATCGCTGTCCCCGGGGGAGCAGAAAAGGTAATAGATCTCACCCTTGGTCTTGTTTATGAACTCAATTGTATTCAATGAATCCGATTGAGCCCAGATCGGGGCGGTCAGGAAAAACACTGTCAGAATCCATGCCGTTCTTTTCATGAGGATTTCCTCCGTTTTTATTTCACGTAGCTGTTGTCTTTCAGAATCAGATCGATATTTCTGATCTCATCATCCGTAAAATTCATATTTTCGAGGGCTTTGACATTCTCTTCCAGCTGT
>QKJO01000144.1 GCA_003249275.1 Spirochaetaceae bacterium | reverse complement strand
GAACTCTTTGTCGAACTGTTCCACGTCGCCCACATAATCCACACCCTTATTGAAGCGTCCCGTAAATTTGGGGGCAATGGTCTGGAGCGGAATGCCCTCTGCAGCAATGGCGGAGAGGATGAACAGAAGCTCCTCGGGGGTCTGGGGCGCATCAGTTTCATCCATGGAAACTTCGGTTATGAAATTCGCCGCTCCCTTCCGGTCTTTGATATGCTCATAGATCCTTTTTGCCTCACCGACGGCATAGAGATACCTTTCGGCTATGGATCTGATCTTTTCCTCCGTGCTGATCAGGGGAGAATCAATTCCGGGAATATTCAGGGTGCCTACGTACTTCCTGTTTTTCCGGATAAATTCGGCGATATCGGCTTCCCCCGGTTTTTCACCTATAAAATCGGCCACATCCAGGGTGAAGAAATCGGAAGAGTCGATGAAGAGATCAACGGTCTTCAGACCGATATGGTCCGCATCCACCCTGTGAGCGCCCTTCCAGTCCGCCTTTTTGACAGCATGGTCCGCATATTTTCTGACAGAGGCCGGATCCGTATGGATGGTTTTGTGCTCCCGATAGGACTTGTTCCAGATGATGGTGATCTCAATCCCTTTTTCGGATGCTTTCTGTACGGCCTTCAGCTGTGCTCCCGCCTGCCTGCCGAACCGGTCGCCCGTTCCAATCGAATACTTTTCCAATACCATGTGTTTCCTCCTGTGCAGATGTAAGGCATACCAGTTCATCCCGTCATGCCGTCGTCAGCCTGTATTCTAATCCATTTTCTGCCATTACCGTAGGAAAAAAATTCCTGTCTCTCCCATCCCTGATTCCCTGGCAAAACAAAAGTTCACAAGTCCCACTTGACGGAGCAGTTTGATCCTGATACGTTTGAAACAGATTCGTTTCTACAGGAAGAAACATATTTCAGAACTTTATGGAGAAAAAGAGTGAAAAGGTTTGCTGCGATTGTTGCTGTCATGGGAATTGTTTTGGTTTCGGGTCTTTTTGCAGAGGGCCAGAAAGAGAGTGACGGGACCGTCAGAATCGGTCTGTCCCAGTTTGTCCAGCATCCGGCTCTGGATGCCGTGGTCACGGGAATCAAGGACGAGCTGGCAGTCCTCGGTTATGACAAGGTTGAATACGACTATCAGAACTCCAACGCCGATATCAATACAACCAAACAGATTGCCAGTATGTTCAAGATGAAAAATTATGACATGGTTGTGGGAATTGCCACTCCCAATGCCCAGGCTTTAAAATCGACGATCACGGGAACACCCATCGTCTATACGGCCATCACCGATCCCGTCTCCGCCGGTTTGACATCCTCTCTGAATCAGGGTGAAGCGGGGATCTGCGGCGTTTCCCACAGAACACCCTTCAAGGCCCAGCTTCAGTATCTGATGGGTCTGACCGAAGTAAAATCACTGGGAATGGTATATTCCGGGAATGAGTCCAATGCCCTGTTCCAGGTCAAGGAAACTAAGGCTGCCTGTGAAGCCCTGGGGATAGAGTTTATCGGCAGTGCCGTCACCTCCTCTGCGGAAGTCAAGGCGGCGACAGAATCTCTAATGGGCCGTGTGGACGCCATGTATGTGGGAACAGACAATACGGTGATCTCCGCCCTGAGCGGTCTGGCGACAACGGCTCTTGCAAACAAGGTTCCCGTTCTTTCGGCGGACCCTTCTTCGGCCATGGAGAACCCCGTTTTTGCCGCATGGGGATTCGACTGGTACTACGTCGGTCAGGTCACAGCCAGGCTGATGGATGAAGTTCTGAAGGGAAAATCCTGCGAGGATCTGCCTACGGTTCTGATCGAGGATACGGCTCATATGCAGCTTATCCTCAATACCACGGTAGCAGCCGAGCTGGGAATCAAGATCCCCCAGAGTGATCTGGACAGAGCGAAAATCGTAAACTGATGTGATGGAAACCGGAGGGATGAAGATTTCTCCGGTTTTTTTTACTCCGGCGGGCTGCCGGTCTTGTTTGGTCAGGAAGACTCCAGGACTTTTCTGATCTGATCCTGGAATTTGGCGATTCTGTAGGGTTTGAGGATCACATCGGACAGGCCTTCCTCCCTCAACAGTGCGATTCTCTCGTCATCGATATATCCCGACGCGATGATGATCTTCAATTTCGGGTTCATCTCTCTCAGCTTCAGAAATGTTTCTCTGCCGTCCATCACCGGCATCATCATGTCCAGTATGACAAGATCGACGGCATCCTGATACTTCGTATAGACGGATATGGCCTCCGCACCGTTTGACGCGAGAAGAACATCATACCCGGAAGAATCAAGCAGATCTCTTCCCAGCTCCCGGTTGAAGTCTTCATCATCCACGAGAAGTACCGTACCGGACCCTCTGCCGTTTTCCGTCAATTCAACTTCTTTGACTATGGAATTTGAGCTGCAGGGTATCAGGATTCTGAAAGTCGTTCCGACTCCCGGAGTGCTTTCCACACTGATCTCACAGTGATGGTCCCTCACGGTTCTCATAACAGAGGAAAGGCCCAGCCCCGTTCCCTTGCCCCGTTCTTTTGTCGTAAAAAAAGGCTCAAAGATTCTGGAAAGATTTTCCGGTTCAATACCGCAGCCGTTATCGGCAATCTCAAGAGAACAATACTCTCCGGAAGTTATGGCAAAGGGGCTTCTGCGGCAGTAGTCCTCATCCACCGTTGTATTGGTCAGACTGAATTTAATAAATCCCGAATCGGAAATGGCATGGCTGGAGTTGATCCCGATATTCATCAGCATGCTCTGAAATCCGGACTGATCTCCCGATACCGTATCATTTTTAATATTCAGGGAAGATGACACAGTGATCTTCCTGTCCACCGTATACTTGAGGACACTCAATGTCTCTTTGACCAGATCGGAAAAATGAAAATTCGTCTGATGATCACTGTCCCTCCGGCTGATGGAGAGAAGATGCTCGGTCAGACTGGCAGCCCTGTAGGATGATTTCAGAATCATATCGATGTAGTTTCTGCTTTTATCATCGAGGTTTGTACTGAAGTCCTTGAGCAAAGTGGCGGCGGAGGTAATGCCCGTAAGGATATTGTTGAAATCATGGGCTATTCCTCCGGTCAGCTGTCCGAACACTTCCACCTTCTGCATCTGCTGCATATGTTCCTGATTGAGAAATTCCTGGGTTACATCCCTGAAGACCAGAATGACGCCCTGAATCCGGCCGTCCCTGGATTTGATGGGCGCCGCCGAATCGGATATCAGCGATTCCGAACCGTCCCGGGAGACGAGGAGGGCATTTTTCTCCATTCCTGCAACGGCACCCGTTTTCAGGACTTCATCCAGCGGATTGGAAAGAATCTCTCTCGTTCTGGAATGTCTGAGATCCAGCACTTCCGAAAGATCCCTGGTCACCGCATCCCTGAACGTCCAGCCCGTCAGTTTCTCAGCCACCGGATTCATGCCCGTTATCCGCTTGTTCAGATCGGTCGTAATGACGGCATCTCCGATCGAATTGAGGGTCACCTTCAGATTCTCTTCCTGTCTTTCCGCATACTCCCGGGCTTCCTGAAGCTCCTGTATGAAAATCTTCTGCTGATAGTTCTGAAAAGCCGTATTGGAAAGCTGATTGGCAAGGGTATACAGAACTCGTGCAATTTTCTCAAACCGTATATGAGACATGGAGGGAATTTCATGAAAGGCGTCTACAGCCGTATCCTTATCAATACCGATCTTTTCGGCATAGTTGCGGATGGAAGAGTCATTCTGGGAACTGTCCCGGACCTGACCGATCAGCCAGTTGGCGATGTGCTTCCCCTTCACAGAGATTCCGGCTCCCGCATCCCACAGTCCGCAGCTCAGACAGGGCATGATCGTCGGTCCGTCCTCCCTGAATTTTCCGATTTCCGCATCCGACTTGAAACAGTTGATCCGTCCCTGCTCCGTTTCACGGATGAGATTGCTGCAGAGGCGGGTGAAATGGCTGGGCCTGGTTATCGGTGTACCGTCGGGAGAGGTGATGATGGATGCAACTTCGGCTGCCTCGGAAAACTCATCCTGAAGCTTCTGGATCTCCTCAAGATCGAAAAGATCCCGGAACGTCAGCGAGTCCAGCAGACGTTCTGCATTCATCTATTGTCTTCCCGCAGGGTCAGTTTTTTTTTACACATCATTTAAGGACTTCAGTATAGTGTACCGTTCCGGATGCATCAAACAGAAAAACCTGTTATTCAGCGGCAGGCAGGGTCACAGACACCCTTGTCCCCTTTCCCGGTTCGGATTCAAAACGGATCTCCCCCTGATGACTGACGATGATGCCGTGCGCCGCCGCAAGCCCCATTCCAGACCCTTTTACCCTGGATTTTGTTGTAAAAAAGGGTTCCAGAATTCTCATTTGAACGTCCTCCGTCATGCCCTCGCCATTGTCGGTAATGCATATTCTGAGAAGAATCCTCTTATGGATATCGGAATATTCACTGGCTGTTTCAATCAGAATTTTTCCATGATCCTTCCTGTTTGCCAGAGCATCCGCTCCATTTTGAAGGATATGGGCAAGGGCATTGTGCATCTGCAGAGGGTCTCCCTTGATGAATGAGTGTTCCGCTGTCAGACGGGTTTCAATCCCGATTTGGCTCTTTCCCGGAATATCTTCGGCTTTCAGAATCTCCGGAATCAGAGTATGGATATCAAATCTTTCATGGGCAATTTTTCCTTTTCGGGCAAAGCTCAGGAGTTTGTTGACAAGCAGGGATGATTTCTGGGCATTTTTGACAATAACTCCCGCATATTTTTCAACTTTGGAATCGATGTTCTGCCTGAGGATCAGCTCGCCATACCCCAGTATTCCCGAAAGCTGATTATTGAAATCATGGGCGATGCCGCCTGCCAGCTGTCCGATGACTTCCATCTTGCTTTTTTCCTGCAGCTGTCTCTGCAGACGAAGCTCGCTGGAAATATCCCTGAAAACCAGAATGGACCCGTAGAGATTCCCGTCGGCCAGTATGATCGGAGAGAGGGTATAGGAGATCTCTATAGCCTTGCCATTGTCCTTCCGGGTCAGAAGACCTTCGGGAATATCACAGATGGAACAGCAGTCAGTAACGCTGACCTCCTTCCGGTCTCCCCCGCCGGTCTCTTTCAAACCGAAAACGTCGGGAAAACTGCGTCCCACAACAGCGGTGCCTTCAAGTTCAAGAATCCTGAGGGCTGAAGGATTGATCTGCCTGATCACTCCATCGGAATTCATTGAAATGACGGCATCGCCTATGGAATGAAGGGTTGTCTGAATCAGTTCCCTCTCCCGTTCCAGTTCTGAAATTTTGCCATTGAGATCATTTGTAAGGGACCTCAGCTCCCGGGTCTTTCTGACAACGCTGATTCTGATGCTCAAAAGCCACAGGAACCCAATAAAAATGATTACGAGAAGAGGAATAATGTGTAACAGGATGAGTTTCACAATTTCTGCAGATCCGTCTGCGCCTGATTCCCTTATCGGAAAAGAGAAGGAAAAGACACGGACCGGGATTGTTATCCATAATAAAAACAGAAAGCCGCGAGTAGTCATTATAAAAATATTCAGCTGATGACGGGTATTCAGCATTATCCTTTTGATATCAGTACAGGGACCGTCCGGTTTCCGATCAACGGGATATAGGAATTCCGTTGGTTGATTAATCAAACTTACCTGACAGGATGATTTTATTACTTAAATTTCAAATTTGTCTCCCCTATTTTACGTGTTACCGTAACATATGGAATTTTACTTGTTTCTCCTGTTGATATAAGATTCTATATATACAGGGA
>QKJO01000010.1 GCA_003249275.1 Spirochaetaceae bacterium | reverse complement strand
AGTATAAAGCGCTTTGGTTTTTCCTCTCAAAATGTCAGCGGCCTTCACAGCAACACGACCAAGAGGCTGTCCAGCTGCATCGATGATGAACCATTTGCGCTCAATTTCCTGCGGTTTAACAAATATTGTTTTCATTTCTTTTTTCTGCCTTACTTTAAAGGGTCTTTTATATAGTCGTAACGGGTTCGCAATTTTCACATAATCCGAAAATCTTGTCAATACAGAATTCGATACAAGTAAAGAGTTTATGAATTCCTTTTCCCGAATATCCTTCCCTGCTGAAAACAGACACCCGAAACCTAATATCTTCTGTTCCTGAAGAGGTAAAAAGCCAGTCCCAGAGCATAAAGCAGATAGGGAACAAGCTGCAGCAGGCCGAACCACAAAGGTATTGTTCCGGGGCCGGACAGCCTGAGCGGCAGAAGGCCGACCTGGGAGAGGATCTCCATGACCAGCAGAACAAAGGACAGGAGGATGCCTGTAACGATGAAGAGCCATGATTCCTCCCTTGTTCTGGACCACACCCAGATAGCCAGGAAGGATGCCAGAAAGCTGACGAGGGCTCTGCCTATGAGAAGAACGGGTAAGGTCATGACATACTCCTTTATGAAAGAATATTTTATATCCTTGAAGTGGGTTTTGTATAGTCGTGCTACCAGCGCAGCAACGAAGCCCTGGTGATTTATTCGTTCAGGCCTAAGGAGTAGATTGAAAAAAGGATATAAGGAGTTTCTGATCCCCTGTGGTCAGTTCCCCGGGAATGATCATGGGATCAGACTTGTCGGGAGGCAGGAGGATTCCATCGGAAAGGGCTTTTTTAAAGAGTGTGTCATACTCCTCTTCACTGCCTTTAAAAATATGATAGGGGCCTTTCTGCTCCCATGAATTACCAGCTTTTATCCCGACAGATGCCGGTTGTGTTTCAAGTGTATTCTTCAGGGTCCACAGACACCGGGTCAAAGCGGCGGCAATGACGGGAGAAGGAAGATCGCCCGTGGGGTGATCCTCTCTGTTTGTAATGATGATTCTTCCTGCGTCAAAACCGGGCAGGGGAACAAGTATTTCAATATAATCGGCCTTTGCAGGCCATGGAAGTCCCGGACGCCAGAGAACGCACTCGCCCCGATCGGAAAACAGAGGATCAACGGCGGCTGGAATAACAGCATCCGAAGCCCCGCCTCTCAGGTAAAGAGCCCGGCAGCCGGGGTTTGAGCCGGACTGCACAGCCAGAGTCCGGGCGGCTTTCAGAAGCTTTCCTTCTTCACTTCCCGGATAAGCGGCGTACACTCCACGGGTGAGGGTATTTTTCAGCTGCAGAGAGAGTCCCTCCGGACGATGCCCCAGCCAGGCCCGTCCGCCCTCAAGATAAAGATCCAGAATTCTCCTGCCTCCGTTGTCGTAGAGGTGAAATCCCCGGGCCCTGCGGATGGCAGGAAGAGTTCTCAGTCTTTTCTGTCCTCTTGGGGTCATTCTCAAATCTCCTTATCTTATGGGGACAGATTAAGTCACCCTTATCTTCAAGTCAATTAAGTCAAGTGTAAAGACTCTACCGGCGCTGATTTGCAGCCCAGGTGGTTTATACACTCGAGGCCTGAGGGTATCAGGACCGAAGGATTTCCAGCTGATACCCGGAAAATTCGGGCAGGAAAGTCATGGAGTGGCCTGTCTCAAAGACGACCTGTATGACCAAATGTCCGCTGTTCACAACGTTGCGCACAACCTCACCTGTTCCGTAATCCTCATGATAGATCCTCGTGCCCGGCGCGTATTCCGAGCCGCCTCCGCCGGAAGCAGATCCCGGAGTACCCTCCGATTCAATATGGTCGGCAGGAAGTTCATCCAGAAAACGGCTGGGAGAGGCTTCTTCGGTCCGGCCGTAGAGCATACGTTTTCGGCAGGAAGTGAGCGTCAGCTCTTTCCTGGCCCGTGTGATGCTTACATAAAAAAGACGGCGCTCCTCTTCAATCTCTTCTTCATCATCATATTCGGCACCTCTGGGAAAGAGTCCGTCCTCCATGCCCGTAATAAAGACACGGTCAAACTCCAGTCCTTTGGTGTTGTGCATGGTAATCAGGGTCACCCTGTTGATATCCGTTTCCTCTTCTTCCAGAGACGCCTGGTCCAGTTCGATGAGTTCCAGAAATTCGGCCAGACCTTCGGCATTGGAGGGATAGTCGGTTGCCGCGGTCACAAGCTCTTCCAGGTTCTTCACCCTCTGGGTATTCTCAACCTTGTCCTGCTCTCTGTAGTGATCCAGAAGTCCCGATTCGGTGATAAGTTCTTTTAGAAACTGGCCCAGGTTCTCCTGCAGGGGCATGATTTCCTTCAGTTTATCAAGGAGGCCGATCAGGGATTCCACACCTTTGCCGGCCTTGCCCTTCACTTTACCTGCAGACTTTCTGAGAGCCTCTTCCAGATTTTCGGTGATCAGAAAATCACCCTCCCCTTTCAGGATTCTTTTGAGAGAGACAGCCCCCACTCCCCGGGAGGGTTTATTGATGATGCGCCGGAAGGCGACTTCATCGGCAGGGTTGCTCAGAAAACTCAGGTAGGCCAGAGAATCTTTGACCTCTTCACGGCTGTAGAAACTTAAAGTACCTACCAGACGGTAACTGATGTTGTGCTTGCGGAAGATCTGCTCAAAAATACGGGACTGGGCGTTGGTTCTGTAGAGAATTGCGGTTCCCGACCATTTCCCGTCGGCCAGCTGCCGGGCGCAGTACTCGGCCTCTTCGTTCTGGTTGTCCAGAAAAACAAGGCGGGGTTTGAGCCCTTCTTCCTGGCGTGTCCAGAGGCTCTTGCCCAGGCGGCCTGTGTTGTGGGACACCACATGGGAGGCAACAGCCAGTATATGGCCGGTGGAGCGGTAATTCTCCTCCAGCTTGATGACCTTCGTTCCCGGGAAGTGATCCTGGAATCCCAGGATATTTTCCACTTCGGCTCCCCGGAACCGGTAGATGGACTGATCATCATCTCCAACGACACAGAGCCAGGTATCGGGGCAAACCAGCTGCTGGAGCATCTGAAACTGGGCTCTGTTGGAATCCTGGTATTCATCCACCAGAATCACTTTGAACCGCTGCTGCAGGCGCTGCCTTATTTCCGGGTTCTCCGCCAGCAAGCGGCGGGAAAGGTAGATGAGATCACCGAAATCAGCATTGCCGATGGATCTCAGACGGTCTTCATACTCTTTGTAGTACCGGGGAAAATCCATATCCGCCGAGATGTGCCCCAGTTCATCGTCCGGACTGAGACATTCATCCTTGGCCCGGGAGATGTTCCGGGCAATCAGACGCAGCTCGTTCCGGGGCAGATCCTCAAAGAGGGTCTTCAGGAGTCCGACGGTATCATCATCATCATAGATAGTAAAACTGCTCTTAAGCCCCAAAGGGGCGCCGTTTCTCCTGAGGAGCCAGGCTCCGAAGGAGTGAAAGGTTCTGATCATGGCTCCTTCAGATCCGGGAACAAGGGCTTCCACCCTCTCCCTCATCTCGGCAGCCGCTTTATTGGTAAAGGTGACGGCCAGGATCGACCAGGGAGCAAATCCCAGTTTCTCGACAAGATAGGCGATCCTGGTGGTGATGACCCTGGTTTTTCCCGAACCCGCGCCGGCCAGGATCAGGAGCGGTTCCTTTTCATGAAGGACCGCTTCTTTCTGCTCCTTGTTCAGGGAGGCGAGCCAGACGGGTTCTTTCATCATTTTCCTTTCGCCGGTTCTGCCAGAACCGCTTCCAGATCGACGCCGTTGCGGCGGATGATCCGGCCCCTCACGACATCACCGGCTTTGAGACCTTCAGCCCGGAGGACAACCAGGCCGTCCACTTCGGGTGCCTGAAAATAGGAGCGGCTCAGGTAGAGCTCCTCTCCTTCCACTGGTTCTTCGATGATGAGAGTCAGTTCCTTTCCGACAAACCGGTCCATCTGTTTTTCAGAGATAGTCTGCTGAAGATCCTCAAGGACGCTTTTCTGGCGGTTGGACCTTCTTCTGGAGAGCTTTGTCCCCAGAGCTCCTCTGTAATTGTAGGCTTCCGTCCCTTCTTCTCTGGAATAGAGAAAAAAACCGGCCCAGTCCAGACTGGCGTCTTCCAGAAAACCTCTCAGTTCCTCAAAGGTCGCAGAGGTTTCTCCGGGAAAACCGGTCATGATGGAAGAGCGGATAACCCCTTCGGGAAACTCTTTCCGCAGAGTCCTGATCAGCTCCAGATAGGTGCTTCTATCCCCTTTCCGGCCCATTTTCGCCAGAATTTCCTTGTCCCCGTGCTGAAAGGGAATATCAAAATAGGGAAGAATACGGGAATCCGCCTTGATGAGGGGCAGAATCTCCATGGGAAAATGGTCGGGATGAATGTAGAGCAGCCGGAGCCAGAACTCACCTTTCATGGCTGAGATCGATTCCAGAAGCTCTTTAAGTTCTCTTTTACCCCTGTCCAGTCCGAAATTGGCCAGATCCTGGGCAACCAGATTGATCTCGAAGATGCCCCTGTTTACAAGATCACGGACCTCTTCCAGAACATCCTCCATCCGGCGGCTCTGGAGATCACCTTTGATCAGCGGTATAGCGCAGAACTTGCATCTGTTGTTGCATCCTTCGGAGATTTTGACAAAGGCAGAACCCTTGAAATTAAAAAAGTTCTCCCTCCTGGGAGCACTCAGATCCGCCTCGGGCATATAGACAGGTTTTTCACCTGCCAGAACACCCTGCACCATCCCGGGGATCATGGCCGGGGCCCTGTTTCCGAACACACCGTCCAGCTCCGGAATCATCTTCAGAAGCTCTTCATTGTATCTCTGTGCAAAACAGCCCGCCGCCAGAACCTTGCGGTCCGGATAAGCCTGCCTGAAATCAAAGATGGTCTGTATGGATTCTTCTTTGGCGGACTGGATAAATCCGCATGTATTGACTATCAATAGCTCAGCCCTGTCCGGACTGTCGCAATACTCCCATCCGACGCTTTTGAGCGACGCTATGATGGTTTCTGCATCAACCTGATTCTTAGAACAACCGAGATTCTCTACATAAAAGGTTTTACTGGACAGGGAAGAGGACGAGGTCGTATTTTCCTTCATCATTCTTCACCCACTGTATAAAATTAACTGCTACTTCACCGGTTTTGCCGGGAACCACGCTTATCCCTGAAATCTTTATGGTTACATCTCCTGCCGAAGAGTATCCGATCAGCAGAGAATCACTCACATCCAGGCGGATACGGTCTCCGTCCCGGTAGAATTTTTCAACAACTTCTCCCTCATCCGACTGATAACGGAAAAGACAGTATCCGCTGAAAAGGGCATTGAGGGTAAAATCTTCCGGTTTGGTTCTCCCGCCCAGAAGGATTTTGCCGCGCCCGTCAACAACAGGCTGAACGGCGGGGGCTTCTGCAACAGGTTCCTCATGAACCACAGTAACGTCGGTTCTCTGAACGGTCAGAAGGGCTCCTTCAGCATCAATGGAGCTTAAACGGAACCCGATGACGGGAATACCTTCCCCCCCGGGAAGAATCTTTTCATCACCCACTGCCAGGGTCAGACCGTTACCGCCGCCCACCGGCTGAATTGTCAGGCGGTTGGACTCGACAGTGACTGCCATATGGAGTTCACCCTTTTCATAGGAGATGAGAATTTCATCACCGCTTAAAAGATTCCACTGGGCTTCACTTTCATCCAGGCGGTACTGAACGGTCTGTCTGGGAGGAGCTTCAACCTCTTTGACAGGACGGTCTTTCAGTAGGACTTTCATACCGAAAAATCCGCCTCCGCCCAGCGCCGCCA
>QKJO01000065.1 GCA_003249275.1 Spirochaetaceae bacterium | reverse complement strand
AGAAGGTTCCCATTTTTTCTTCATTCGCACTGTAATCCCGAATGATGTAGGCACCTTTAGCCGCCTCGAAGTGAGAAGCCATGCCGAGTGCCTTCCGGTCTGGAATCTGAACCGATGGCCGGGTCAGGTGCAGGGCGATGACGGAGGGCTTCTCCAGGGCCAGAGCCGCCGCCAGGAGTACGGGTACTTCGTTGTACTCCCAGGGGTAGAGATTCAGTATGCTTCCTTCGGGGAATAGCTGGGTTACACCGGGAGAAAAGATCCCGAAGTGGGTTCTGCTGTCGTCCGCTGTTTCGGGACCCGAATGTCCGGCGACATAGATAATCTTGCCCAGTTTCAAATCGCAGTCCTGGTCCATCTGACTGTAGAGTCTCAGCATTCCATAGACAAGGTAGGAAAAGCTGCCGTAGGTGGAGGTGGCTCCCCAGAATCCGTCATAGCTGTTATGAGGATCTTCCGACAGGTTCACAGAGGCCATACCGGCCATGATGCCGGCGTTGGCGAATTCTGTGATTCCCTGGGGCAGAAGAACGCCCTCGGAGGAACCGACCCTTTCATACCAACCGTAACCGTCGAAGGAGCCCGACTTGGAGGCAAAACCGGAGATGTTTGTAGACCCGGAAAGGTCGGCGGAACTGACCACGAAGAGTGGTCTGTTGTACTTGTCATGGCCGTAAGCGTTGATCCAGGCACCCCAGTCATGGAGGGCTTTTCTATTGGGAGCGCTTGATCCCGGCTTCTGATAGAGTTCTTCGGGATAGGCTTTGAAATCGTAAAGAGCGGGATCCTCAAAGGGGGACTTCTTACCGCTGATACAGACGCCGTCGATTTGCTCGGGGACCGAATCACCCAGTTCCACAAGCCTGTCGGAAAGGTAACGGACCAGTTCCTTGTCTGCAGCCAGTGTTTTAGCCACCACTTCCAGGTTTTTATAAAACTCTTCCATAAGAGCCGCATCACTGGAAGGAGCGGGCTGATCTACATTGACGAACTCCACGTTATAGCGGTTCATGAACTCTTTTTTCGTTGTCCAGTAGGCTTCATGGTTCATGGCATGAGGAACACCGTGAGATGCATTGTCATACTTGCCGTACCCTCTTCCCTTTCTCGTTTTGAACCACAGGGCCTTTGGTACGCGCTCGGGATTGGGGCTGGAAAGCATTTTTCTGAATCCCTCACTGAGATCATGCATGCTCTCGCCTGAACCGGCATCAACAGCCAGCCAACCATGACTCTCAAACCACTCTTTGGGAGAGCCGAAGACAATCTGGCTGGTCGTGTGATCGTCAATTCCATAATCATTCCAGTCCACGAGTATATGGAGGTTGTCCAGAGCCAGACCCCAGGCAGAATTGGCAATCTCATGGGTCATACCGGGGGTAAGACCGCCTTCACCTTCAATAAGGAATACCTTGACCTCACCAGCACCGGCACGTTTCAGCGCCAGAGCCTGACCGGCGGCAGCACCCGTTCCATGACCGGAAGGTCCGGTATTGAACTTGAGGAAGAGCGTTTTCCCTTCCATCTCGGCATGACCTGAAAGCCCGCCTCTCTTTCTGAATCCGGTCAGGTCTTCCCAGTAGAGAACATTCTCCCTTTTACCCGGATTGAAGCGCTGATCACCGGTTTCATCAAACCGGATTCTCATAGCCTCGTTGAATACAGCCAGAGTTGCATAAATCATGGGAATGGTATGCCCTGCTCCGAGAACGAATCTGTCGCCGAATCTTTTTTCAGGACTGCGGATGTCCCAGCGCATGGCCCCGCTCAAGAGCAGAGTCACCAGGGCGGGAACCTTGGACCGGGATCCCCCGGGGTGTCCGCTCTGCCTGTAATTCAGCATGATATCTATATTCTGATCAATAAGATCTTTTATCTTTTCCCAATGGGCGGCAGTTGCCTTATCCATAGAAACTCCTTTTTAATTAGTATTTTCAGCCTTCGGGGTAGTACTCGGGTCTGACGGGATAAAAGGTTTCTACATATTCCGAATCTTCCAGTGCTACGGCACCGTGTACTTCGTTGGAGTCGAAAACATAGGATGTGCCGGCTTCGATGACGAGAGGTTCTCCATCTTTTGACCGCAGTTCAACACGGCCTTTGACCAGGTATCCGTTCTGAACAGCATCATGATTATGCAGGGGAATCTCAGCTCCCTTATTGAGGGAGAAATGACATAGCATCAGCTCATCGTTGTACGTTAATGTGGTTCTGAAAAAACCGGGGAACATCTCCACTGCCTTTTCTTTGGATTTAATGGCGATTCTCTTCTTTTCCATACATTGTCCTTCCTTAAAAAGAATTATATTTTCTGCCCCGGGCGGATATCCGTCGGCATAAAATTTTCTGATGATTCCGGCGGAAGATAATCGGGAATCCCCCCCCGATCATTTCCTGCCGGAAGTGAAAAATGAAATAAACCGGAACTTAAAAACTTTGGATCAGGAATAAAATCCGGTTTCTTTCAATCTTCTTCTTCATTAAAACACACCGGTCAGCAGGAAACTATGTCAGAAGGATACGAAAATACCGGTGTATATTTGTGCAATCTGCACATACCGTACAGTTGTATACACTTATCATACCATAAAAACAATGCTTGAATACTCTGCTGAAAATTTCTATTTACTGTCAGCAGAAATTAACTGTATGCTTACTGTATCATCAAAGAAAAAAACTTCTGGAGAATCTCATGATCAGACGGTTTGTACCGCAGTTTGAAACCCTGGATTAGCCGGCAGGAGAGAAATTGTGAAGGAATTGAAATACGATGTATTGATCGTCGGAGGCGGTGTGATCGGCTCGGCTGTGGCCCGCGAGCTCTCCCGTTTCCGCATGAAAACAGGAGTTCTTGAGAAGGAACCTGATGTTGCATGCGGAAACTCAAGTCGTAATACGGGGGTTCTCCATGCCGGTTTTACCTATAAACCAGGTTCCCTGAAAGCTGAGTGCGCCGTAGAGGGAAATCGTGAATTCGACAAGGTGGCGGCAGAGCTGAACGTGCCCTTCAGGCGCACCGGAAAAGTGGTGGTCGGTTTCAACGATGAAGACAGGACCAATATCCTCAAATACAAGACGATCGGAGAGATCAACGGTGTCCGGGGACTGGAAATGATCGACAAAGAGAGGCTGAACCGGATCGACTCCAGTGCAGGTGGAGAATTTGCCATGTACAGCCCCGATTCTGGGATTCTGAATCCTATGCAGTACAATATTGCCCTGGCTGAAAATGCCTGTCAGAACGGGACCGACTTTTTCTTTAACTCTGAAGTGACCGGCATCGTCCGGGATGACGGGATTTATCGCATAAAGGCGGGTGAAATGGAGTTTCAGGCCCGCTGGGTGATCAACTGCGCCGGGATGAACTGCGTTGTAATCTCAGAGATGCTCGGCATCAGCGGTCATCATGTGAAAGGCTTCAAGGGAGAGTACTTCGTTCTGGACAAAAAGGCAGGACAGTTTCTGAACATCCCCGTCTATCCGGCACCCAATGCAAAAGGGGGATTCTCGACCCATGCCACACCTACTGTAGATGGTAATGTGCTGATCGGTCCGGACTCCTACATCACCGAAGACCCTGATGATTTTACTTCGACCCGGGAACATATGCAGGGGCTGATCAGAGACGGTTCCAAAATGTTTGACCATATCAAAAGAGAGTACTTTATCCGCAATTTTGCAGGAACCCGCTGGAAGAGGATTGATCCCGAAACTGACGAGGTTCTCGACTTTCTGATCGAAACGAAAGAGAGCCATCCCGGTGTTGTCAATCTGATCGGGATTGAGTCTCCAGGGCTGACCTGTGCTCTTCCGATAGCCAGGAGAGTGGTTGATAAAATCAAAGAACGGGAAGACCTTTCACCCAATCCCGGATTCAACCCGTGCCGGAAAGGAATTATTCCCTTTGCCGGACAGCCCCTGGAGAAGCAGAAGATGCTGATTGCGTCCGATCCAGGCTATGGGGAGATCATCTGCCGCTGCGAGACTGTGACCAGAGCCGAAGTTGTCCAGGCCATCAGCAACCCTCTCGGGGTAGTTACGGTCTCGGGAATCAAGAACCGGACAAGGGCGACCATGGGAAGATGTCAGGGCGGGTATTGTGAAACCAGGATAGCCCTTCTGATCATGGATCAGTGCGGCATCGGGGAGAAAGAGGTGATGTATCAGCATAAAGACTCTCCCATGTTTACAGGAAAAGTCAGGGAGGATCAGAGTGGAACATAAAGATGTGATCATCATCGGCGGTGGTCCTGCAGGTCTGGCCGCCGCCGTGGAACTTTATAAAAACGGTGTGACGGACATCCTGATCCTGGAACGGGAAAAACATACGGGAGGGATATTGAGGCAGTGCATTCATGACGGCTTCGGCCTGACCCGGTTCGGTGAATCTCTGAGCGGGCCCGAATATGCCGGCCGGTTTATCGCGGAAGCGGAAGCACTGGGAATTCCCTGCCTGACCGAGACCTCTGTGATCAGGTTGACTGCTGACAAAAAGGTGACCGCTGTCTCCGGAAAGGGTATCATGGAATTCCAGGCAAAGGCTGTCGCCCTGACCATGGGCTGCCGGGAACGGACCCGTGGAGCCATCAGTATTCCCGGGACCCGGCCCGCAGGGATTTATACCGCCGGGGTTGCTCAATCCTATATGAACCTTTCAAATATCATGCCCGGCAGGGAGGTTGTCATTCTGGGCTCGGGAGATATCGGACTGATCATGGCCCGCCGTCTGACCCTGGAGGGGGCAAAGGTCAAGGCGGTCTTTGAACTGCAGCCTTATCCCAGCGGTCTGCCCCGTAACATCGAGCAATGCCTGAATGACTATGATATCCCACTGTATTTAAATCATACGGTGATCGACATCAAAGGCCGTTCCCGCCTGGAAGGAGTAACTGTTGCCAGGGTAGACGACCGGTTCAGACCCGTCCCGGGGACGGAAGAAGAGTTCAGCTGCGATACACTGATTCTGTCTGTGGGATTGATTCCGGAGAATGAACTCTCCCTGGAGGCGGGTGTTCAGCTGGATGAAAGGACCAGAGGTGCAATTGTGGATGAAGATTACCAGACCAGTCAGGCGGGGATTTTTGCTTCCGGGAATGTACTGCAGGTTCATGATCTGGTTGATTTTGTCTCCCTTGAAGCGGAGCGTATGGCCCGATCCATCAAATCCTACCTCACCAGGGCGGAATCGATCGCGACGGATATACGGATTGTCACAGACGATTCGGTGATCCACACGATCCCCCAGAGAACCAGCGGAAAAAAAGACTTTATCCTCTCTCTGAGACCTGGTTTACCCGGTCGGGATTGCAATGTTCAGATATCCCAAAGAGGAAGAGTCATAACCGGTAAAAAGTTTGCCAGGGTTCTTCCCGCAGAGATGATTCAGCTGGAGGTCCCGGCGGACAGGATCGTGGGGTCGGCAGATCTGGAGGTAAGAATATCATGGTGAAAAAGTTTGTCTGCATCATCTGCCCCGTGGGCTGCGATTTGACGGCGGTCACCGGAGAGAAAGATCAAATATCTGTTGAGGGCAACCGCTGTTCCAAAGGTAAAGAGTATGCGAAACGGGAACTGATCAGTCCTGTACGTACCATTGCCACCTCTGTACTCGTGAAAGGAGGGGAACTGCCTCTGGTCAGTGTCAGAGTGAACAGAGCGATACCGAAAGACCTGATCTTCAGAGTCATGAAAGAGGCAAAGGAAGTGGTCTTGACGGCTCCCGTCGACATCGGACAGGTCGTCCTTGAGAATGTCGCCGGTTCGGGGGCTGATCTGATCGTCACAAAAAGAGTGAATGTT
>QKJO01000077.1 GCA_003249275.1 Spirochaetaceae bacterium | reverse complement strand
CAGCAGAATTACTTTGATGCGGTCACGAGTGAAAATTACTCCATATTCGAATCCATGGAGGACTTCTGCAGGGACAAAGGATTGAGCGACCGGGAATCTGAAGTTCTTGGAATCCTGATCGGCGGAAAGACCTACAGAATGATCAGTTCGGATCTTTTCATCTCCCTGGATACGGTCAAGACTCATATACGGAGCATCTACAGAAAAACTTCTTCAGAGGGCAGGGAGGACCTGATACGTAAACTCAGGAATTACGCCCTTGCCCGGGGAAGTCATTCCGACTAATATGGAAAATTATGCCCGAAAATCAAAAGAATCAGACCCGAAAGACGGGAAAAAACAGAAGCCCCTTCCATCCCCTGAATCCGGTTTTAAAACCTCTGGAGAAGGAGCTGAATCAGGTCCGCCGCTGCGACTTCCACCGGCTGCGCCGGGATCTGCACAGCCTGAACCGGGTGAGCGGGCTGAATGATGACTCACCGGAACTTCTGAAGGTTAAAGATAAAATTCAGAGCTCTCTTGAGGAGAAACAGAGACGTCTCCTCCGGAAGCCCCGGTACAACTGGAATGAGTCACTGCCCATCACCCTCAGGAAGGATGAAATTATACAGACAATCCGGGACAACCAGGTCGTGGTTCTGGCCGGTGAGACGGGAAGCGGCAAGACCACCCAGATTCCCAAGTTCTGTATGGCAGCCGGTCGGGGCATCGAGGGTAAGATAGGCTGTACCCAGCCCCGGAGGATCGCGGCCATATCCGTTGCCGAGAGGATCGCCCAGGAGATGGGAGAGCAGCCCGGCCGTTCGGTCGGCTACAAAATCCGGTTTCAGGACAAGGACAGCCCGTCGGGAACGATCAAGATCATGACCGACGGTATTCTGCTGGCCGAAACGCAGAAGGACTTCTATCTCAATGAGTATGACACACTGATCATCGATGAGGCCCACGAACGGAGCCTCAACATCGATTTTATTCTGGGATATCTCCGTCAGCTGATCAAAAAAAGGCCCGATCTCAAGCTTATAATCACATCGGCCACCATCGATACGAAAAAGTTTTCACTGGCCTTTGACGAGGCGCCGGTCATTGAAGTGTCCGGACGGACCTTCCCGGTGGAGGTCAGATATGACGATGCCGATCTGAGCGAGGAAGGATCTCTGGCCGAACGGGCTTCGGCAGCGGCGGGCAAGCTCATTTCAAAGGATTCCCGGGGGGATATCCTGATCTTCATGCCCACGGAACAGGATATCCGGGAATGCTGTGAGATTCTCCAGGGACAGCACAAAAGCGCCCTGATCCTCCCCCTGTACGCCCGTCTCTCCTCATCGGACCAGAAAAAGGTGTTTGATTCATCCCCCAGCCGCAAGATCATCGTTTCCACCAACGTCGCCGAAACCTCCCTTACAATTCCCGGGATCAAATATGTCATCGATTCGGGACTGGCCAGGCTGGCCCAGTACTATCCCGGCACGGGCACCTTTGCTCTGCCCATTCTGCCCGTCTCCCGAAGCAGCGCGGACCAGAGGAAGGGGCGCTGCGGGCGAGTGGAGAACGGAATCTGTATCCGTCTCTACACAGAGGAGGATTATGAGAGCCGGCAGGAGTTCACTCCTCCGGAAATTCTGAGAACCAACCTGGCGGAGGTCATCCTCAGGATGCTATCCCTGAAACTGGGGGACCCGGGACTGTTCCCCTTCATCGACCCGCCCTCTGCAGCCGGTATCAGCGACGGCTACAAGACTCTGATGGAGCTGGCGGCTGTGGAACATCAGGGAAAGGGTAAAAACAGATCCTACGGCATGACCGCTCTGGGTCGGACAATGGCCTCCCTACCCGTAGACCCCCGTCTGGCCAGGATGATTCTGGAGGCTTCCAGCGAACGTTGTCTGGACGAGGTTCTGATCATCGCCTCTTCTCTGAATGTGCACGATCCCCGGGAACGTCCCCAGGACAAGGCAGGCTCCGCCGATCAGGCCCATGCCCGTTTCCGTCATGATCAGTCCGACTTTCTGACAAGGCTGAACATCTGGCAGGATTTCGAGAAGAATTTCGATACTTCCAAAACAAGCTCTCTCCGGAAATTCTGCAAGGAAAATTACATTTCCTTCCGCAGGATGAGGGAGTGGCAGGATATCTACAGGCAGCTGAAAATCCTTCTGGAGGAGAAAGGCTACAAGGTTAAACCCTACGAAGGAAACGAGGAGAACTATTTTCCGGCCATACATAAATCCATTCTGTCGGGTTTTCTCTCCCACATTGCCCTGAAAAAGGAGAAAAATTTTTACAGGGCCACCCGGAACCGGGAGCTGATGATCTTTCCCGGGTCGGGACTCTTCGGAGGCCAGAGGGCGGGGGAGTGGATTGTCTGCGGCGAGATCGTCAAGACATCGAAACTCTTCGGAAGAATCGTCGCCAATATCGAGGCCGCCTGGCTGACCGATCTTGGTGCTCATCTTATGACCGACAGCTATCATACGCCCGTCTGGTCCCAGGACAAAGGCGCCGTGACAGCGGTCCGGCAGAAGAGGCTCTTCGGGTTCATCATTTCCGAGGATACGGTTCCCTATGGTCCGGTCAATCCGGGAGAGGCCACAGATCTGATGATCCGGGGGGCTTTTCTGGAAGGTGCTGTTAGGGACAGGAGCAGTTATCCTTTTCTTGATAAAAACAGAGCCCTCATAGATTCCATCGTCAACATGGAGAACAAGATCAGACGCCGGAATCTCCTGGTCACCGACGAAGAGCTCTTTCTCATCTATAAGGAGCGCATGGGCGGCTGCGTCTACGATCTGGGGCTTTTGGAAAAGCTTCAGAGAGAGAAGGGTGAAGACTACCTCCTCATCAGCGAAGAGGATCTGCTCAGGGGGCAGGCCGATCCGGATGTCCTGTCCCAGTTTCCGGATACCCTGAACATAGGCAATGTGGAAGTCTCGGTTGAGTACAACTTCGAACCGGGGAAAGACGCAGACGGTGTGACCCTTCAGGTCCCGGCGATGGAGGCGACACAGATTGCTCCTTCCCAGCTGGACTGGGCCATACCGGGGCTTCACAGAGAGAGGATCACCGCCCTTCTGAAGGGACTGCCCAAGAAAACAAGAAAACAGCTGACCCCCAT
The DNA here is from genome assembly GCA_003249275.1 of Spirochaetaceae bacterium. The sequence continues at coordinate 2,729 of QKJO01000077.1, read as the reverse complement.
CAATGCCACGGTCGACGAGATCCTGGAGAAAATGGAAGTTCAAAGCGATCAGCGCCTGACAAGGTCGCTCAGTGAATTTCTGTACAAGTCATGGGGTATCAATGTTCCTCTGGACGACTGGGATGAAGAGGCCCTGCCTGATCATCTCAAAATCAGGATTGCCGTTACCGACGAATCGGGCAGGATCATCGAATCGGCCAGGGATACGGAGGTTCTTTTTAAAAGACGTGATCCCTCTGTTGATGCGGCTGTGCTCAAAAGGAGCCGGCAGGAGTGGGAACAGACAGACATCAGATCCTGGAGTTTCGGAACTCTTCCCGAGGAGATCACGAAAACCGGAAAGAAGGGGATTGTCTACAGACTCTTCCCGGCCCTCAAAGACTGCGGCGACGAAACGGGAGCTGTGGTCCTGCTGGAGAATAAGGACGAGGCGGCCGATATTCATCATAAAGGGGTCGCCCTTCTGCTGAGGCTCTCCTTTGCCAGAGAAGTGAGAAGTTTCAAACAGGAGCTTGCCGGCCAGTTTTCCTTTGCCGGCGGAGCGGCCTATTTCGGCGGCCTGAAGGAGATTGAAAAACGGATCTGGACCAGAATTTTTCTGGATCAGGCTTCTCCCGATATCCGGAAGAGCGAGGATTTTGAATCCCTCAGGAAGAGAACGGCACCGCTGCTGTTCCCTCAGGCGGAGCAGATGTACAGAAGCTGTATGATGATTATGGATGAATTCAAAAGCACCAGACTCTTTCTCTCTCAGGCAGAAAGCAGAAGCCGCGGGCGTGATTTCATCGATGCCAGAAGACAGGAGCTGGAGGAACTGATCCCCCGGGACTTCATCGACAGATATGCCACTGAACGACTGGATGAACTTTTCAGACATATGAAACTTATAAGGCTGAGGTCTGAGAAGGGAATACTGGACCCGCTGAAAGATCAGGAGAGGGAGTCGCGGTATATGCGTTACTGGAACAGATACCGGAAGATTGTGAACAATCTTCCCGACTGGATCTCCCCTGCTCGGCGCAGGGCAGTGGAGGATCTGTGGTGGTACTTTCAGGAATACAAGATTTTTCTCTTTGCCCAGGAGATGAAAACGAAAGAGAAGGTCTCAGATCAAAGGGTTGAAAAGCGGGTTGAAGACCTGCAGGTCATGCTGTGACACCGGTCAATCGATTTCTGCTGGCCATCGGACTCATCCTCATTCTGATCCTGACAGGCATTGCAGGCTACATGATCATCGAGGGTTGGAGCCTGGGCGACAGCCTCTATATGACCTTCGTGACCATCTCTACGGTGGGTTTCGCCGAAGTTCATCCCTTGAGCGGACCGGGCAGGCTCTTTACAATCGGTCTCATCCTCGTCAGTCTGCTGATCATCGGATTTATTATCACAACGGTCATTTCCTTTCTTTTCGAGGGCCAGTTACTCCATACAATGAGGGAGCGTCGTATGAAACATTTTCTCCAGCAGATTAAAAATCACTATATCATCTGCGGATTCGGCGAGGTGGGCAAGGAAACCGCCGAAGAGCTGCAGCGGCATAAAATACCCTTCATCGTGCTGGATCTGACCATCGCCGATTCGGACAAGGCACGCTACTCCTCCTATATGCTGATGGAGGGTGATGCTTCGGAAGAGGAGACCCTGGAACAGGCCCGGATCATGAAAGCCAGAGGGCTGATCAGCTGCCTGCCCGAAGACCCCCAGAATCTGTTCACCGTCATGACGGCCCGTCAGATGAACCACGATCTGCACATTGTCACAAGAGCCTCCAGCAAACGGTCTGTTGAAAAACTTAAGAAAGCGGGAGCCAATGCGGTCATCACCCCGAAAGCCATCGCCGGCAAGCAGCTGGCCACGGTCAGCATCAAGCCGGAAGTCATGAGATTTCTGGAGACCATATCCTCGGGTGAAAACGGGGAAGTTCATATCGAGTCCTGTCCTCTGACCGGGGGCTCGGGATTGATCGGCAAGACCCTGCGGGAGAGCAATATCGGCCAGCATACGGGAGCCGTCATCATCGGTATTCTCAATGCCGAGGGAGAGCTCCGGAACAGCCACACCAACAGAAGCACCATCGGGTCCATCGAACTGATGGAGGGAGATATGCTGATGGCCATGGGAAACAACGACCAGCTTCAGGCACTCTTCAAATTCGCCCGGGACAAGGGATAAAAAACTCCCGGCCGACACCGGGAGTTTCAGATCACTAAAAAATCAAATCTTCAGTTATTGATTCATTTCTCTGAGCAGGTTCAGGGCCGAACCGGACTTGAACCAGCGGATCTGCTCATCATTGAGGGTATGCACAGCCGTTAAGCTCTCGGAGCTGCCGTCTTTGTGCTTCAGGACAACCCTTACTTCCGATCCGGGAGCCAGTGAGGTCAGCCCGGTCAGGGACAGCCTGTCATCCTCCTGAATCCTGTCGTAATCGGCCGGGTTTTTGAAACTGAGGGCCAGAATACCCTGCTTCTTGAGATTGGTTTCATGGATACGGGCAAAACTCTTGACCAGGACGGCGGCACAGCCCAGTAGGCGGGGACTCATGGCCGCATGCTCACGGCTGCTTCCCTCTCCGTAGTTTTCATCACCCGCGATGACAAACTGAAGTCCTGCTTTTTTGTATGCCCTTGCATTCTCGGAAAAACTTTTCGATTCCTCTCCGGTCAGGATATTTTTACCCATCCCCGTTTCACCGGTAAAGGCATTGACCGCACCGCTGAGCATATTGT
>QKJO01000145.1 GCA_003249275.1 Spirochaetaceae bacterium | reverse complement strand
GATCACTCTGTTGCCCGTCCTCTCACCCTGGATTTTCAGCTGGTCGATGGCTGCGGCTCTGAAGGTATCTCCTGCGCTGAAAAGAATTTTATCAAAGCCTCTTTTTTTATAGAACTGAGAGAGTTTGGCTATGGTCGTCGTTTTTCCGACACCGTTGACGCCAAGAACCAGGAAAACATTCATCTTTCCGTGATCGGGTTCGATCATTTCTGTTCTGATGCTCCCGGACACAATGGACTTCAGTTCGTTCAGGATTGTTTCCTTGTCCTTGATTTTGTCTTTCTTAACCCGTTCTCTGAGTTCATCAACGATTTCCATGGCCACAGTGCCGCCCATATCGCCTGTTATCAGCATCTCTTCCAGTTCTTCATAGAAATCTTCGAGACTGCCGCTCTTTCCAAAGAGTTCGGCTATCCGTTTTCCCAGATTCATCCGATCCGGTTTTTCAGTCTTTTTTTTGTTCCAAAACATTTTATTCCTCAGTCGATTCTTCTGCTGCCAGGATATAATTCCGCAGCTTGAAGAGTGTGTTTATAAAGAGCGTGCCGCTGACGGCAACCCCACCCCAAAAGCTGTAGTAAGTGATATCGGCATATTTTTTATAGTACAGGGCCTTATCATAGCTGTTGGAATCCCCTGTCGAGTTGTAGTCAACAGCATATTTATAATAACGGTTGTCAAGATTTTGGTAAATCCCGGAGAGGACAAGGGGAATGCCTATGGAAAGGCTGAACCACCCGAGGGATCTGTAGAAGGCGCTTTTACTCTCCTGCAGCCTTGTCTTTTTGCTGTACAGGCCCGGGTCAAGCTGTATGGTGATGCTGTCGGAATTCAGCTCGTCCGAAGAGAGGATGAAGGGCATAAAATTCTCTTTGCTGACCTTCAGCTTCTCCGTGTCATATGGTTTATGGGTCGTCAGCGGGGTCTGCCCCATCCAGAGCGCGCCGAAGTAAACATCCGCACCGGGCGGGTCAGAGTAGATGAAGAGTTCCTCCGTACTGCCCTGATCCAGTGTTATCTCTCTGTACTCGGAGCGGTCGGGGGCCAGATAGATCTGACTGCTGTAGGTTTTAAAGCCCGAAGATTTCACAGTACAGGTAATAAAACCGGGAGACAGGATTTTTGAATGGAAGTTTCCGACTCCCTTTGTTTCACCGTCAATAAGAATCAGGGCATTGTCAGGCGACGCCTTGATGTTCAGTCCGGCCCAGGATCTGCCCAGGACGGCAGTTCTCAATGCATCGGATGCTTCCTTCAGAAGAGAATTGAGTTCATCCTCCGAACCGGTCTTCTGAAAATCGACAACCGGCTCATTGCTCTTCAGCTCGTAACAGCGGATATTCAGAAAAAACAGATCATCCAGTTTTTCAACACTGCCTGTTATAAGCTGATCAAGACCTTTCTGTTTCATAAAATCGGATGTCTGTGACCAGTTGTCTGTCAGCCGGCTGCTTTCATCCGTATACTTCTGAATTTTAAGAGGAATTTCACTGTCCATCCTGATCTCTTCCTCCCCCACTTCAAGCCACAGGTTAATAAGAGAGTCTTTCCGGTCAATATTCTCAGAAATTTCCTTATACTTTGCCTGTCTCTCTTTCCGTTCGGTTTGAGAAAAAAGGAGCCCGTCCCGCTGATTGTGCAGGCTGCTTTTCTCTTTTCTGAGGGAAATGATCCGGTCGCTTATATACTGTCCCTTGTAGGCAACTTTCTCCGCTTCAGATACCAGATGCATATCGATGTCCGACAGTTCGTCCAGAAGAAGAAGGGGCAGCGCCGAAATGAGATATTCGTTCTGTTTTTCAAGATTGATTCCGGTAAAACGGCTGATTCCAAGATTCCAGCTCTCTTTCTCATAATTCAAAAGTCCTTCGTCAATCTCCTCCTGTGAAAAGGCAGTCTGTGTCAGAAACAATGCTAGGAGGAGAATGAGGTACTTTTTAATCATTTACACTGCAGGCTCTGTTTATGGCGGATACCAGTCGTTTCCGTTGAAAGGGTTTCACTATGTAGTCGGATGCTCCGAGTTGAATGGCTTTTATAATCTTATCCTGATCGCTGAGAGATGAACACATAATGACCTTACAGGATGGATAGACCTTTTTCAGGCTTTTCAGAGCCTCAACACCGTTCATCCTGGGCATGACAATATCCAGTAAAACCAGGTCGGGAAGCAGAGATTTGTACCGGGACAGGCACTCTATGCCGTCCCCGGCCTCACCCACGACGAGATGACCGCTTTCGGTTACGATATCTGAGATGATGGATCTCATGAAAGGCAGGTCATCTACGATCAGGATTCTCATTCGATACTCTTCCCGGACCAGAGATATCTCAGATAGGATTCTATGAAGGCATCAATTTCACCATCCATCACACTCTGAATATTTCCGGTTTCATGTCTTGTTCTCAGATCCTTGACCATCGTATAGGGATGAAAAACATAGGATCGGATCTGTGATCCCCAGCCTATTTCCTTCTTTTCCGCCGCATTCTGGGCATTTTCCTCATCCCTTTTCTGCCGGTAATATTCGTAGAGCCTGGATTTCAGCATTTTCATGGCCGTATCCCTGTTCTTCAGCTGACTTCTCTGTGTCTGGCACTGAACCACAATTCCTGTTTCAAGGTGAGTCATACGGACGGCACTGCTTGTCTTGTTGATGTGCTGACCGCCGGCTCCCGATGCTCTGTAGGTATCGACTCTGATATCTTCGGGTCTGACGTCCACCTCTATACTGTCATCGATGACGGGTGACACATATACGGAAGCAAAAGAGGTATGCCTTCGGGCATTGGAGTCAAAGGGTGAGATCCGGACGAGTCTGTGGATTCCCCCTTCACCCTTGAGGTAGCCGTAGGAGTACTCCCCGTCCACCTGGAAGGATATGGATTTAAGCCCTCCTTCGGCTTCAATGGTGTCCATGACGGTCATTGTATAACCTTTCCTCTCAATCCAGCGGCTGTACATTCTGTAGAGCATACTCGTCCAGTCGCAGGATTCGGTTCCGCCGGCTCCCGAATGGATGGTTACAAAGGCGGAAAGAGCATCCGTTTCTTCGCTGAGGAGTTCAAGGGATGTGAGTTTCCCGTAAAAATCGGAAAGTTTTTTCACCTGCTCCAGAATCTCAACTTCCAGGGACTCATCCTTTTCATCCCTGGCCAGATCGTACAGAGCCTTCACATCTTCAAGATCCTGAATCAGTTTTTCCCAGGGTTCAAATTTCCCCTTCAGTCTTTTCAGCTGAGCCAGTTTGTTTTCCGCATTTTCCCGGTTGTTCCAGAATGCAGGATCCCCCGACTCTTTTTCAAGTTCCATTGCCTGATGTTTTAAATCGGCAGTGTCAAAGTCGCCTCCAGGAATCAAGGATCTCCCCGGAAAGGGATTTTAATTTAGGTGCGATATCATTGAGCATTTGAGCCTCCAAGGTTTTTTTCTTTCAGTACGTTTCTTCTCCACCGTTTTTCAGTCAGTGACGTGATGACCAGAGTTCCGTTGATAGGATACTGGTATAGTCTGATGGAATCATAAAAATCCGTCGATCTGTCAAGATCCAGTTTCAGCCGGGACAGATTGTTCTCATTAATGGACAGTGATTCATAGGTGTTGTTCTGAATCTGTTTGAACCCATACCGGAACAGGAGGTTTTGAACGATTTTTCTGCTGTCATCATTACCGAGGTCTACGACGATAGAAACAAACATAGATACACTCTATTTGGCTGCAAGGCGGCTGTCAATAGAATTGTCAAAACAATGTCACTTCACCGCTGACAGCCCCTTCGCCGTCCATTTCAAGAGAATTGCCGGTGTCTACTTTTTTCTTGTGTATATAGATGGTGAACTTGTCTATCAGCTTTTTGATCTCATCGCCTTTCAGTTTCCAGCTTTGCAGGCCGGCTTCTTTCAGGTTTCTGTTCAGATCCGTATCGATTTTGACTTTTTCATCCCTGACTTCCCGGATGATGCCGTTGATTCCCGATACAAGTTTTTCCATCTTCTGCAGATCCCGGCTGGTCATATGACTCAGCTCAATGAAGTCATGCCCCGTTGCCAGCATGTCTGTGATTTTAAGATCCAGATTGCTGCTGTACTGATTGATCTGATAAAGATTGGCCTTTAATTCATCTGCAAACTGTTCAATCTGATCCGTATCCTTGGAAGCTATTGAAAAATAATTCTGAAAAAGTGTATCCGTACGCTTTCTGAAATCGGTTATCGTATGAATGATTACATCGACAGCCGTCTCTATCGATCCGGTCCGTTCGGTAATATTCTCAATGATGTAGGTCATATTCTCCAGATGAGGAAGTTTGGCGGCTTCCACCCGGCTGGAGATATTGATTGTCTTGACCCAGCTGATGATTCTGGAAAATCCGTTATAGGAATCCTCAAGATTATTGATTTCCCTGTAGATGTTCTCCAGTGTCTGCTGGATGTGCTTCTGAATGCTTTCTTTTTTAATCTTTTCCAGGTTTATTTCAATATTGGACTGAATGTCCAGAATCTGGTCCCGGTAGGATCTGTTGCTTCCCGAGCTTTTCAGAGCGCTTCCCGATTCCTGAAGGTAGGCAATCAGGGATTTCAGATTGTCTGATTTTTCGCTGAAGGTTGTAAAAGTTTTGTTCAGTTCCGAATAGATCTCACTCAGAATCTCATCGCAGAATCCGTATACCCTGCTGGCATAGCTCAGAGACTCCAGTTTTGCTTCGACTGTGGAGTCGGTCGTCGGTTTGATGTGATCTATGGCCAGGATGACGTGATCCACCGACTGTCTGACGATGTCATGTTTCTGCACTTCTTCAAGAATCTGATAGAACGGTTTCTTGTAATCGGTAATCTGAAATTTGAATTTATCGATGATACCGGATGATATACCCTGATATTTACCGGTCGAGTCGGTCAAATTTGTAAAGTCCGATACGATGGAATGAATGGCCTGATTTATATTTTCTTTTTCATCATCGATATCTTTGAGAAATACTTCAAAATAACTGCTCAGTTCTTCGCCCTTTGTTTTCAGTCCGTTGCTGAGCTTCGCCGAACTTTTCGAAACTTTCTGAAGCTCTTCGGTGATATAGGGAAAAGCACCCCCGTTCTTTCCGGCTTTGAGGGCTGTGACCATGGCATTGAGAGATATGAGTTCCAGTTCGGCCGAATCATCCTCAATCAGGTCTATGTTCCGGTCCAGTTCTTTGATGGCATCCAGTTCTTTGGAGATCTTATTTAGAAATTGAGTATCTCTGGCAGACAGATCGCTGAGTTTTTTCCCGCCTGTCGAGACAGTCTCATTGATTCGGTTGACGAGATAGAAGATGTCCACACTATTGTTTCTTTCATTTTCATCCCTGGTCAACTCTTCAATCTTCTGTTCGAGTTTCCTCATGATTCCGGGATAGTGGTCTGCAATATTCAGATATACATCACCGAGGCCTTCCACAATAGTTTTCAGCTCGTTGATGATTCTGTGGCCATTAGTCATTGGTTCTCCTGATTAATTCAGCTGCAATTTTATTGAGAGGAAGAACTATGTCCACGGCATCCCTCTTGATAGCTTCATTGGGCATTCCGAAAACGACACAGCTTGCTTCATCCTGAGCAATATTATAAGCCCCCGCTTCCTTCATCTCCCTCATGCCGCGGGCTCCGTCATCTCCCATACCGGTCATGATGATACCGACCGTATTCGGACCCGAGTAACGGGCGGCGGATCTGAAAAGAACATCCACTGAAGGCTTGTGCCGGCAGACAAGTGGTCCGTCCTTTGTTTCCACATAATACCTTGCTCCCTGACGTTTGAGAAGCAAATGCATATTTCCGGGTGCGATCAATGCCCTGCCGGGATAGACCACATCATTATTCTCGGCTTCTTTGACTTCAATCTTGCATAAACTGTTCAGGCGCTGGGCAAAAGATTTTGTAAAAT
>QKJO01000042.1 GCA_003249275.1 Spirochaetaceae bacterium | reverse complement strand
GAAATGATTCAATTCATGGATCAACTCCGGATCTTTCAATTAAATTTTAGGAGTGTGTGATTTCATGAATAAAAAAGATCTGGCTGCAAGTATCTGCTTTCTGGTAATTGCTGTCGTACTCTATACCTACGCATCAACTTTCCCCGTCAAGGCGGGAGTGTCTCTGGTGCTCAGTCCCGGATTTTATCCCAGACTGCTCTCTGTCGTTCTGGCACTGCTTTCGGTGCTTCTCATGTTCGAAACCGTTAAAAAGAAACCGGAACAGGAGGACTGTCCTCCCGTTCAGAAAAAAGCCCTGCTGAAAACAAAAGGCGGAAAATTGTTCCTCCTGACCCTGGGCATGCTCATCATTTATCCTTTCTGTCTGGAATATCTCGGTTTTGCGGTTGCCGCCTTCGTGTTCATATTCGTCATGATCTCGGCGCTGTCGGAGGATTTCAAAAAGAACATCGTCGTCATTCTGATCATATCCCTTTCGATTACGGTCATTATGTATCTTGTGTTCAAAATCTTCCTCCATATCCCTTTTCCCCAGGGATTTCTTATCTGAGACCTTCCGGTCCTGATCGGAAACCCTTCAGTGCTGTCCGTCAGCCTGGATAGAAAAGAAGCCCTTCGGCTTCGATAAAATCCTTACCAGGGTGAATATCATACCCCGGTAATTGAAAGAAGGAATGATAAAATGTCTTTTGATCTTTATATTCAGGGTTTACATTACTTTGCCAATCCCATGATGTTTGTAACATCATTTTTAGGTGTTCTGGTCGGTATCGTGTTCGGGGCTCTTCCCGGACTGACCGCCACAATGACCATTGCCGTATTCATCCCCTTTACCTTCGGGCTGAATCCTGTCGTCGCCTTCGCCTTCCTCCTCGGACTCTATACCGGAGCGGTTTACGGCGGTTCCATTTCCGCCATTCTGATCAATATTCCCGGTACTCCCTCGTCAATCGCCACAAGCTTCGACGGTTACCCACTGTGTCAGAAGGGCAGGGCGGGCGAAGCCATCGGAATCTCCACAGTCTCTTCCGCCCTGGGCGGTTTTTTCAGCGTCATCGTGCTCTGCATCGCCGCACCTCTTGTGGCGGGTATCGCCCTGAAATTCAGTGCCGAGGAGTATGTGGGCATCACCCTGATCGGTCTCAGCATCATCGCCATCATCAGTCCGGGATCAACGGTCAAGGGATTGATCGGAGGCGTGCTGGGCCTTATTCTGGGTACTTTCGGCCTCGATCCCATCACCAGCTATCCCAGGATGGTCTTCGGTACGGCCGAGCTCCTGGACGGTATCGACAGCATCCCTGTTATGATCGGTGTGTACGGCCTGGCAGAGATGTTCAACCAGATTGCCAAAAATGACCATCACCATGTGGTCGCCCAGAAACTGAACAAAGTCCTTCCCAGTATGAAGGACGTGAAACGGCTGATGCCCAATATCCTCCGCTCATCCGTGATCGGTACCCTGATCGGCGCCATTCCGGCAGCCGGCGGTTCCATCGCCTCCCTTGTGGCCTATGGTCAGGAGAAAAAATTCAGCAAGAACCGCGACCTGCTGGGAACGGGAGTCATCGACGGCGTCGCCGCCCCCGAAGCGGCCAACAATGCCAGTACCGGAGGGGCTCTGATTCCCATGATGACCCTCGGAATTCCCGGAGACCCGATGACGGCCGTACTCATGGGCGGTCTTATCATCCAGGGACTCAGACCCGGCCCCATCCTCTTTCAGCAGCAGATGCCTTTCGTTTCATCCATCTTTATCAGTCTTCTGCTGTCCGTTGTGTTCATGCTTATCATCGGTCTTGCCGGTGCCAGGGTCTTCAGCAGACTCATTACGGTAAGGAAGAAGTATCTGATTCCGGCGGTCTTCGTTTTCTGTCTTGTCGGGTCTTATGCCATCAACAATTCCATGTTCGATATCGGTGTTCTGATCATAGCCGGTATTGTGGGATTCCTGCTGAAACAGGTTCACTTTTCCGTGGCGCCCATCATCCTGGGAATGATCCTCGGACCTCTGTTCGAGACGAATCTGAGGCGGTCGCTGATGCTCTCCAAGGGAGACTGGTCCACCTTCGTAACAAGACCATTCAGTCTCTTTTTCCTGATCATGGTTGTGGCCATCCTCGCCGGTCCTTCCGTTATTAAACTGTTCCGCAAACCGAAAACAGAGTGCGTTGACGAGGAAGAAGATGTCAGAATTTGAACGGTTCAATCTTGCCGATGAAGAGGCGCTGAAAGCAAAGCTGAAAGATCTGGGTCTTTCACTGCCTTTCAGCAATGATACATCCATCCTGGGAGACCGGGTGGAGATCGGGAAATGGACTCTGCCCAACAGATTCGTCGTCCAGCCCATGGAAGGCATCGATGCGGATCCCCTGACTTCGGCTCCTTCGGAACTCACCTTCCGGAGATACAAACGCTTTGCCGCCGGCGGAGCGGGGCTGATCTGGTTTGAAGCCGCCGTGGTTGTGCCCGAAGGGAGAAGCAATCCCCGTCAGCTCATGCTGACGAAGGACAATCTGTCTGTATGGAAGGAACTGACCCGCCAGACAAGAGAGACGGCCCTGAAAGACTGGGGGCATGAGATCGTTCTTGTGCTTCAGCTGGCTCACTCCGGCCGGTGGAGCAAACCTTCCGGGACTCCCGAGCCCGTACTGATCCATCATAATCCGGGTCTGGACAAGGTTCTGGGGCTGGATGAATCCTATCCTCTTGTTTCGGATGATGAACTTGAGTTTCTGAAAGATCATTTTATTGAAAGCAGCCGTCTGGCGGCGGAAGCCGGCTTCGACGGAGTGGAGATGAAGGCCGTTCACGGGTATCTTACAGGCGAAATGCTCTGTGCCCATACCCGTCCCGGCAGATTCGGCGGAAGCTATGAAAACAGGACCCGCTTTGTCAGGGAGTGCACCGAATCGATCTCTCAGGTCCTCGGATCTGATCATTTTGTAACGGCCAGACTGACAATGCATGAACCCTCTCCCTATCCCTACGGTTGGGGTGTGGAGGAGAAAGAGGGGAGTCTCCGCATGGACCTTTCCGAACCTCTCCGTTTTGCCCGTGAACTGACTGAACTGGCCGGTATGCCCGTATTCAATTTTTCACTCGGCTATCCCCGGTCCGCTCCCTATATGAACAGACCCTTCAACAATCCCGTCGCCGGTGCGCCTCTGCCTCCCGAACACCCCCTGGAGGGAATCGTCAGGTTCCAGAACACAGGAAGACTGCTGCAGCAGGAGCTGGGCCCGGTTCCCGTCGTTACGGCGGCTCTGGGATGGCTCAGGGATTTCTTTCCCCAGGTGGCCGCCGGTCTCGTCAAAGAGGGCTGGTGCCAACTGGTCGGACAGGGACGGGGAAGCTTTGCCTATCCCGACTCGGTTTCCGACATACTGGCTACAGGCCGGATGGACCGGAAAAAATGCTGCATCGCCTGCTCCCTCTGTTCTCAGATCATGAAGGATGTGGAAGGCTGCAACGGCTGTCCCGTGCGGGACGGTGATATCTACAAGGACGAACTTCAGAAGGGAAGGAATGCAGCCCGGCAGAAGGAGTCTTCTTCATGAATCATCCAGAGAACCGGTTTTTAGAACTGGACGGAAGACAGATCCCCCTGGTCTTCACTCATACTCTCGTTCTCGGTAGCGGTGCCGCCTCACTGGCCGCGGCTGTCAGACTGAAACGGGCCGGAGTGGATGATCTTTGCATCGTGACCGACAACATGAAGGGCGGTACCTCCAGAAATACCGGATCGGACAAGCAGACCTATTACAAACTTTCAGACTCCACAAAAGAGCCCGATTCTCCCTACAAGATGGCGAATGCCCTGTTCAAGGGCGGTGCCGTTCACGGAGATATCGCGCTGGTTGAATCCCTGGGTTCGGAGAACGGGTTTTACAATCTCGTATCCATGGGAGTCCCTTTTCCTTTCAATGAGTGGGGAGGGTATACGGGGTACAAAACGGACCATGATCCCCAGTGCCGCGGCACCTCGCTGGGTCCTTATACATCCAAAGTCATGGTGGAAGTGCTGGAACGGGAGACGGAACTTCTGAAGATTCCCGTTTACGACCATCATGACTGCATCAGGCTGATCCGCTCGGGAGACAGGGTCGCCGGGGCTGTGGTTCTGGACAAAAAGGAACTCGATTCCTCCTGTTTCGGAATGAAAATCTTTCTCTGTGAAAATATGATCTTCGGTCTGGGCGGACCCGGCGGCATGTATGCCTCCTCGGTCTATCCCCCCGCCCATACGGGAGGCATCGGTCTGGCTCTTGAGATCGGTGCGGAGGCGGTGAATCTGACCGAGTCGCAGTTCGGCATAGGATCGGTCAAATTCAGATGGAATCTGTCGGGCAGCTACCAGCAGGTCATCCCCTCCTACTACAGCCGTGATCCCGTGACCGGGCAAAGCTACCCGTTTCTTAATGATTACTTCCCTTCCATGAAATCCCTCTCCCGTGCCATCTTTCTGAAGGGGTATCAATGGCCCTTTGATCCTGAAAAGATCAGGAATGAAGGCTCTTCCCTCATCGATCTTCTCATCTACAGGGAAATCGAAATTCTGGGTCGGGAAGTCTATATGGATTTCAGAGGCAACCCGGAAGGGAACAGCAGACTCGGCACATTCAGCCGGGACTGCCTTTCCGATGAGGCCTCCGAGTACTGGGATAATTCCGGACTGACCGGTCTCACCCCCATAGAGAGACTCAGGCAGCTCAATCCCCAGGCGATCAGGCTCTATCACGACCACGGTATAAACCTCGAGTCCGAACCCCTGCAGATTGCCGTTTGTGCCCAGCACAACAACGGCGGTCTGGCGGGAGACGCCTGGTGGGAGTCTACAAATATCAGCCGCCTTTTCCCGGTGGGAGAGGTGAACGGCAGCCACGGCGTTTACAGACCGGGCGGAACAGCCCTGAATTCGGGACAGGTCGGCGCCTTCAGAGCCAGTCAGAAGATCGCCGGAGCCTACAGCGCTTACTCTCTGGACATCGAAGAGGCCCGGACGGAAGCCGCCGCCGCGGCCCGGGAGATGATTACTTTGATGGAGACTGTCGCATCAGGCATGGACGACGGAAACGGCAGACACTACCAGCAGGAACTGCAGTCGAGGATGAGCCGCTTCGGGGCGGTAGTCCGTGATCCTTCGAAGATTGAAGAAGCCTGCCGGGATGCAAAAGACCAGTATCTACGCTTTGACAGCTTGAGAACGGTCAGAACAAAACTTCCCCATCTGATGAAGCAGAGGCACCTGGCGCTGGCGCACTGGTTCTATCTGGCAGCTGCGGGAGACTATATGCGCCGGGGAGGCGGGAGCCGGGGTTCCTATCTGGTCATGTCGGACCGGGGAGGACGACTCCATGATATGCTGGACTGGAAGGTCCGGGAGGATTCTCCGGCACTGAGGTCCGAAATGCAGGTTCTCAGAAAATCGGAAAAGAGCAGTGAGCCGGTAATGAAATGGATTCCCTGCCGGTCAATACCGGAGAGTGAATTCTGGTTTGAAAAAATCTGGTCCCGTTATCTGGACAGATCCGTTTTTGACTGATCCGGCTGCGGTTCTTCCCACAGGGTCTTGAATCGGGACGTTCCGGTTCACTATAATTTTTGAATGAACAAAATTAATAGGCTTCTGGATGCTCTGCCGTCCAGAGGCATTACTATCATCAGTGGATTCAGGAACGGAAAACTCATCTCCTATGTGGCCCTGTACCGCCTTTCTCCCGATAATACACTCTCTGTGGAATTTCCCAAAGAGCATGGATTCTCGACTCTCCAGGACGTTACTCTCCATCTGGACAACAGAACGGGAGTGAGCGAATACGATGCCGATCTCAGGGTTTTCCGGGTTTCCTATAAGGGGGTTGTCCGAAACGCTGCAGACAGGCGGATCGGGATAGAACCCCTGGAGTTCATGCTCTACTATTCAAACAGCTGTGTTCTGAAATACGAAGCACCAGGATTCCGTTATGATTCGATTAC
>QKJO01000062.1 GCA_003249275.1 Spirochaetaceae bacterium | reverse complement strand
CTGACGATCTGACCGCCAAATGAAAAAAGCTGCCCGTCGGGGCAGCTTTTTCTTATATAATCCGAAATTATTTTTCCTCTTCGGGCATCTGAACGCTGAGATGCAGATCACTGAGCTGGATGTCGTCCACAAAGGCGGGACATTCGTCCATGGGAGACATACCGGCGCTGTTCTTGGGGAAGGGGATGACTTCCTTGATAGAGCTCTTCCCCGCCATGATCATGACAAGCCGGTCCAGACCGAAGGCCAGTCCTCCGTGGGGGGGCGCTCCGTAACGGAAGGATTCCAGGAGATAGCCGAACCGTTCTTCCGCCGACTCTTTGGGAAATCCGACAACGTTGAATATCTTCTGCTGCAGCTCGGGCTTGTGAACCCTTATGGATCCAGATGCCAGCTCATATCCGTTGAGGACAAGGTCGTAGAGATCTCCCTTGACGGGGCCGGGGTCGGACTCGAAGGTGTCCAGATATTCTTCTTGAGGCATGGAGAACATGTGGTGAGCCGGTTCCCAGGCCTTTGTCTCTTCGTTGTACTCGAAGAGGGGGAAGTCGACGATCCAGGCAAACTTGTATACCGACTCGTCTATGAGTCCCAGATCCCTGCCCAGGCGGGATCTGACGGCTCCCAGGGATGTGCATGCGGTCTTGAAGTCTGCCGCCATCAGAAGAATCAGGTCTCCTTCGGCTGCTCCCAGACCTGTTTTTATACCCTCAGTCTGGGATGTGAAGAACTTGGCCACACCGCCGTCCAGGCCGTCTGAGGTAACTTTCATCCAGGCAAGGCCTTTGGCTCCATAGGTTTTGGCTGTTTCCTCAAGGTCGGAGATCTTCTTGCGTGAATAGTCCGCCGCCGCCCCGGGAACAACCAGGGCTTTGACGACTCCGCCCGATTCCAGAACGGCCTTGAATACTGAAAAATCACTGCCGGGAACGAAAGAGGCAAAATCCTGGAAGGCCATACCGAAGCGAAGGTCGGGCTTGTCGCTTCCATATAGATTCATGGCATCATCATAGGATAGACGGTCAAAGGGCAGGGACAGTTCTATACCCATTGTCTCTCTGAAGATATTGGCCATGGTTCCTTCGGTGACTGCCAGAACATCATCCCGGGATACGAAGCTCATCTCCAGGTCCACCTGGGTGAACTCTAGCTGTCTGTCACCTCTGGCGTCTTCATCCCGGTAGCAGCGGGCCACCTGGAAGTACTTGTCGAATCCCGATACCATGAGAAGCTGTTTGTAGAGCTGGGGGGACTGGGGCAGAGCAAAGAACTTGCCGGCGTGAAGTCTTGAAGGTACGAGAAAGTCTCTGGCTCCCTCCGGGGTGGATTTGATCAGAGTGGGAGTTTCAATCTCCAGAAATCCCGATTTCTGCAGGAAATCCCGGGCTGCATGGGTAACCTTGCTTCTCAGGATGATCCTTTCCTGCATCCCTTTGGAGCGGAGGTCCAGGTATCTGTATTTTAAACGGGCGGTTTCGTTGGAATCCGTCTCGTCTTCGATCATAAAAGGAAGGGTCATACAGGTATTGAGGATTTCAATTTTTTTGACGGAAATTTCTATCTCTCCGGTAGGCATATCGGGATTGATCATGGCCTCGGGTCTTTTTCTGACAACACCCTCAATGGCCACGCAGTATTCAAATTTCAGACTGCCGGCCAGTTCTGCCAGTTCGGCGGGGGCGTCTTCATCCACAACGATCTGTGTTTCGCCGTATCTGTCCCGCAGATTTATGAAGTGGATTCCTCCATGGTCACGGTTTCTGTGCACCCATCCGTTCAGAATGACTGTTCTGTTGTCGTCAGAAGCTCTGAGACTGCCGCAGGTTGCGGTTCTTTTCATGTTTTCCATTTCAAGAATGTAGCACTACAAACTGGTCGGAATCAATGAGGTAAAAAAGAAATCACTTTATTTCAGATAAAGATTTAACCGGCTGTCTTAGAGATGGAAATCCCAGACCGGAAAGAGGTTGTGCCGGGGCTCCGGGTCTGGAGCCGTCTTTTTGAAGTAGACCCTGTTTTTAATCCCCATTCTGTCGGGAAGGTAGGAACGCTTAGTTTTTCTGAGTCCTTCCATTCCCATATCCTGCTCCAGGTTGATCTCTTCATAGCCTCTGCAGAAATGCTCTGCAAAACGGTTGAACATAAACTGATAGATGCCCTTGTATTTGACATCGCCCTTGGCAAAATGGATTGTAAAAACGTCCTTGCTGACGGCTTCGCCGATCATGAAGCCTGAGGGCTCGCAATCTGCATAAAAAACGGCGCCTTTGAGGTTGAACTGCTCTCTTTTGATCAGGGCTTCCCGGCACTGAAAGTAGTCGGAGTCGCCCATCTCCTGTTCCGAAAGCTCCTGCCATTTGTCCAGAAGGGAGAGGGGGCCCTGGATATTGTCGTCTGTCAGAAGTTCCACATGGGGCTGGTAGAGGGTCTCGTACTGTTTAAGCAGATTTCTTTTTTTGTGCAGTTTCCTTCCGGGATAGTGCTGCATCTTGTCTACCGTATAAAGGTAGTCCGAATCCTGCTCCAGATGGTCATGGTAAAGGTCCCATTTTTCAAGTGAGGGCATCCATTCATCAGGGACGGGAAAGATCATGTCATAATCCATTTCCCGTCCGATCCTTATCAGTTCGCTGGTGTACTCTTCCGATTCTCTCAGATCCTGGAGGGGCATGAGGTATTTCTGATTGTCATAGCTGATGCCTGAAAGGAAGTAATAGTTATTTTCCTTCAGAATCTCATAATCGTGGGTACTTCTGAAAAAGAAGAGATTGGCAAAACAATACTCCGAGAGAGGTACCTGAATCTTCTGAAGAAAGGGTGCGAGAAGTTCTCTGTGATCGTAATTCAGTGTGACCCGTTCCATTCTCCCTCCGGGGTTTTATCAGCAGTTTCTGAGATTAGAATATAATCAATCCGCAATAGAGGGACAAGAAAAAAACTGTGAATCCCTAGGATTCCGGTATAGTATGGCGCCGATTTCTATTTTCTATTTTATTAAAATTAATTATATTTGTGAGACAGGAGTGCGTAATGGAAAGAATTTATCTCGACAGCAATGCGACGACCGTCGTGGATCCCCTGGTCAAGCAGTCCATGGATCCCTTTTTCTGTCAGATGTACGGCAATCCCAACTCTCTTCACCGGTTCGGAACCGAAACACATCCGGAAATGAGTATTGCTCTGGATCGTATGTACAATGCTCTGGGGGCAGACGATGAAGACGATATCATCATCAACGGTTGTGCCACCGAAGGAAACAACACAGTTATCAAAGGGGTTTTTCTTGAATCCCTCGCCCAGGGGAAACCCTGTCATATAATTACCAGCCAGATTGAACATCCCTGTATTCTGAATTCCTGCCGCTATCTGGAATTTGAGCATGGCGTGGAGGTTACCTACCTTCCCGTCAACAAAGAGGGTCTGGTGACACTGGAGAGTCTGAAAGAGGCTCTTGTCCCCGGAAAGACCTCCCTTGTCTCCATCATGTGGGCCAATAATGAAACCGGTCTGATCAATCCGATCAGAGAACTGGCTGAATATACCAAGTCACAGGGAGTTCTGTTTCATACCGATGCCGTTCAGGCAGTCGGTAAGATTCCCGTTGATCTGAAAAAAGTACCTGCGGATTTTCTGACCTTCAGTGCCCATAAGTTTCACGGCCCCAAAGGGGTGGGCGGTCTTTATATCAGGCAGGGAGTCTCCATCACACCTCTCCTCCACGGAGGTGAACAGATGGGACACAAGCGAGCCGGGACGGTGAATGTTCCCTATCTTGTGGGAGCCGGTCTGGCTCTGGAACTGGCGGTACAGCACCTTCCCTATCTGAATAAGAATATCAGATCACTCCGGGATAAGCTGGAAGATGCCATCCTGTCCCTGCCGGATACCATGGTGATCGGCAGTCGGGAGAACCGGACCCCCAACACCATTCTGGCCAGTTTCAAGGGTATAGAGGGAGAAGCTTTTCTGTGGGATCTGAACAAGAACGGAATTGCCGCCTCCACGGGAAGCGCCTGCTCTTCCGAGGATCTGGAAGCCGATGCCACATTCAGGGCCATGGATATGGACAACAACCTGTCTCATACGGGTGTCCGTTTCAGTCTCTCCCGTTTCACAACGGAAGAGGAAATCGATACAGTCATTGAAATTATAAAGAAGACGGTACAGAGGTTGAGAGCGATCTCCAGTACCTACACGGGAGAATAATTATGGCAAAAAATGATCTGCTTGGAGGATCACTCTGGGATCACTATTCACATAAAGTCGCAGACAGGATGGATCATCCCACCTACCTCGGAGAGATAACGGAAGCAGATGCGGAGGCCATGAATGCCCGTCTGGTCGTTGCCGACTGGGGCGCCGAATCCTGCGGTGATGCGGTCCGACTCTACTGGGCCGTGGACAAGGCGAGTGAAAAAATCATCAAAGCCAGCTTCAAAAGCTTCGGCTGCGGAACGGCCATCGCTTCCAGCGACATGATGGTGGAGCTCTGTCTGGGCAAGACTGTTGACGAAGCCATACAGATAACCAATCTGGATGTTGAAAAAGCACTCCGTGACGACCCCGAAACTCCTGCTGTTCCTCCTCAGAAAATGCACTGCTCCGTCATGGCTTATGATGTGATCAAGCAGGCTGCCGCCATCTACAAGGGCGTTGAGAAAGGAATTCTGGATGATGATGAAATGGTCTGCGAGTGCGCCCGAGTGACGCTGAAGACGATTCAGGAAGTAATCCGGATCAACAACCTGACGACTGTCGAAGAGATCACTTCCTATACCAAGGCCGGCGCCTTCTGTAAGTCCTGCATCAGACCGGGCGGACACGAGAAGAAAAAATTCTACCTTGAAGATATCCTGAAAGAGACCAGAGCGCAGATGAAATTTGAAGAGTCTCAGAAAAAAGAGGTCTCCTTCTCCGAACGCTCCTCTTTTCAGAAGATGCGGATGATCGAGAATTATTTCGAAGCCGAAGTAAGGCCTCTCCTCCACAAGGACGGCGGAGATGTTGAAATTCTGGACATCAACAGCCGGGACGACAGTACGGTTGTTTCCATAAGCTACAAGGGCGCCTGCATGGGCTGCGGCAGTGCTTTGACGGGGACTCTGAATTTTATCGAACAGGGACTGCGGGACAAGGTGGACGACTCCATCAGAGTCTCGGTGGATTGACGGATCATTACACGAAATTAAAAGAGGCGGTAACCACCGCCTCTTTTTTTATCAGGCTTTCTTGAACCTTATCTCTTCAATCCTGTTGTTCCTGACCCTTGAAATCAGATAGATACCTTCGGGCTGAACGACCTCTGCACCCTCCCGTGGTATCTCTCCCAGAATTTCTGTCAGATACCCGCTGATTGTCAGGGTTTTTACATCATGTACCAGGTCCAGGCCCAGATAGTCATGGAGGTCATAGAAGGAAGTGTCTCCCTGAATGATCCACTCTTTGTTGTCGCTGGTCAGAATCTTGTCCGTTCCGGTCTCTTCGTTCTCATCATAGAGTTCGCCGAAGATCTCCTCGATGACATCTTCCTTGGTGACAATCCCGGTCAGACCGCCGTACTCGTCCAGGACGATGGCCATATTCAGTTTTTCCTGTTTGAACTGATGGAACAGGTCGTGGACCATACGGGTTTCGGGAACAAAGAAGGGATCGTTCATGATCTCTTTCAGTTTGACCCGGGAGTTACCGGAAGCCAGTGCTTTCAGAATATCCTTGACCAGAACGACTCCGACGATGTGTTCTGAATTATCCTGAAAAACGGGAATCCTCGAGTAATCCTTGAGGAGTATCTCCTGAACAACATCTTCAATGTAGGATTCCTTGTCCAGGCAGTAAACGTCTGTCCGGTAGGTGGTTATCCCCTTGACCGGTGTGTCGTTGATCCTGAACACGTTTTTGACCATCTGTTTTTCGTAACTTTCAACGATCCCCATATTCTCTCAGAGAGAAACCATCTGGAGAAGGTTTTCAAGGGTGAAGGATTTTTTC
>QKJO01000219.1 GCA_003249275.1 Spirochaetaceae bacterium | reverse complement strand
AGCCTTCTATACGGATCCAGAAAGAATGAAGACCAGCCTGGAAGCCAGTCTGAAACGACTGTTTACAGACTACATCGATATATTCTATATTCACTGGCCTCTCGGTGACGTCGATATGCGTCCTGGAATGGAGATGCTGGAGAGTCTGCGCAGAGAAGGAAAGATCAGAGCCCTGGGGGTCAGCAATTTCTCGGCGGATCAGATCAGAATGATGGAAGACGCAGGACAGGTCGATGTCTATCAGGGGGGCTACAACCTGTTATGGCCTCTTCTGGAGGATGAGGTTCTGCCTCTTCTCGCCGAAAAGTCCATCGGATTCGTTCCCTACGGGGTGCTGGCTCAGGGAATCCTGACCGAATCGGGCATTGAGCACCTGGAAGGCCGTCACGACGGCTTCAGACACAAAATGGTCCTCTACAATGAGTCTCTGAGAGGAACCCTGAAACCCCTGCTTGAGAAACTGCTGAAGGAATGCCGGAATGCCGGGATCACCCTGGAAAGAGCCGCCGCCTTCTACGCCCGGAATAAGGGGAAGGCCGACTCGGTTCTGCTGGGGGTCAGAAACAGAGATCAGGCGGACAGCAATTTCCAGCCCCTTCCGGAGAGTCTGCCCCGTTCCCTTGAGACCCTCCTGCAGGAAATCGGCAGAGAGGCGAAAGGCTTTGTCCCCGGGGTTGCCAATCTGTTTGATCATAAAAGTTGATGTACTTCCTGTAACGTGGAATAATAGTATGAGGTTTGGTATATGAAGAAGAAAGTCCTGTATGCGGAAGATGAGTTCACCAACAGAAAGATCCTTGAAATCGTCTGCCGCAAAATGAATTATCAGTGCATTCTTGCCGAAGACGGTCTTCAGGCCCTGGAATTATACAGAAAGGAATCGCCCGACCTGGTGATCCTTGATCAGTATATGCCCGGTTACAATGGAGATATTGTGGCTGAAAAAATCAGACTGAAAGACCGGAAGACGCCTCTGATAGCCATCACTAGCGACGATGAAGCGGTGGGACGTCTGGAAGAGACCGGTTTTGACAGAGTTCTGGTTAAACCGGTGAAAAACAAGGACTACGAAGCCCTTCTGAATTCATACCTGGAGTAACAAGTGCGGAAATCAATTCAATATCTTTTTCTGGTTCTCATCTTTTCTACAGTTCCCTTCCTGTATGCGGAAGAACAGGTTTTCACGGCAAACTTTTCACCATCCGCGATCTCGCTGAATCCCCAGCTAGGTTACACGACCTCGGAAGCCCAGATATACACAGCCCTGTATGAAGGACTGGTCTCCTATCAGCCCGACAGCCTGCAGCCCGAACCGGCCATGGCCGAGTCCTGGGATATATCCAAAGACGGACAGACCTATACCTTCCATCTGAGGGAGAACCTCACATGGAGCAACGGAGAGCCTCTGACCTCCGGCGATATCAGGTCCTCCTGGATCAAACTCCTCACCCCGGGCAAAAAGGCGGATTACGCCTCCCTTCTGGATGTGATCATGGGAGCCCGTGACTTCAGAACAGGAAGAGGCTCCGCTGACGTGGTGGGTCTGGAGACACCCGACGACAGAACCCTTGTCGTCAGACTGAATACCAGGGTCCCCTACTTTCTCCAGATTCTGTGCCACTACAGCTTTGTCCCCGTCTACAGCGGGCTGAACGACCGCACAAACTGGTGGGATGAAAAAAGAATTACAGTCAACGGACCCTATATGTTTTCGGGCAAGGCGACTCCCTCTCTGATCAAGCTTGTGAAGAATCCCGAATACTGGGACAGGGACAATGTTAAAATTGACAGACTGAACATTCAGTTCAACCCCGATCCTGAAGAGCTGATGGATCAGTTCAGACACTATGAAGTGGACTGGATCGTTTCGGGCTGGGGAAGCGAGAAGATCGACCCCGAACGGCTGGTCCTCCACCCCCTCTTCGCCACAAACTACCTCTATTTCAACAATCAGGAAAAGCCCTGGGATGATCCCAGAGTCAGAGCCGGTCTGGCCCTGCTGCTGCCCTGGGACAAAATCCGCGGAGGCGAATACCTCCCCTCCAGCCGTCTCGTCCCGGAGATACCGAACTACCCCGAATTCAAAGGGATCGAAAAGGCGGAGACCGACAAGGGTCTGGCCCTTCTTAAGGAAGCGGGCTATCCCGAAGGCAAAGGTCTGCCTCCCATTAAAATCAGGGTCTCCTACGGGGATGCGGAAAATATTAAACTGATGAAGGATACCTGGGAGTCCCTTCTGGAAACGGAAGTGATTATCGACGTGGTTCCC
Organism: Spirochaetaceae bacterium; assembly: GCA_003249275.1. The sequence goes on along the minus strand of QKJO01000219.1, from coordinate 3,738 downwards.
TTTCCGGGGTATTTCTCGTCATTGAAAAAATCCGACTACACCCTGGGGCAGATCACCTGGATCGGCGACTATGCCGACCCCATGACATTCCTCCAGATGTGGGAAGAGGGAAGCAGCCTGAATGACGCCCATTTTAAGGATGAAGAGTACAACAGGATTCTGAAGGAAGCTGTGGGAGAGGACAGATACGAAAAGATGGGAGAGGCGGAGAAGATCCTTCTGATGACCGCCCAGGTCATGCCCCTGAGCCACTCGCCGGCCCTGAATCTGATCGATCTCAGGTTTCTGGACGGATGGTATGCCAATGTTCTGGATATTCATCCCTTCAAGTACATCCGGTTTAAAAACAGCTTCGTCATACCGGGAACGATCTGATACCGGATAGGCAGGTCCGGGCATGCAGCCCGGACTGATCTAGCGGAATTCGAAGACCTGTTTTTTGACGATGGCTACGGTCTTGACCCCGGGAACGGATTTAAAAGTATCGTAGCGGTGAATCGTCTTGTTCACCATCTCCATGATCTCTTCCTTGAGCTGCGGTTCCTGTTCTATGCCAAAGTCGAATTCGGTCTTGCTGCTGAACAGGTTCCTCAGTCCGTCATTGATCACCGGCGTCAGGTCGGCCAGACTGTACTGGGTTTTTTTGTCACCCCAGGCATAGCCAAGATCCACTTTGATTATAAAAAACAGAGGGGGATCGTCACGGGTTGTTCCCGAAACTTCAGAAAGGTTTTTATAGTAGGAAAACTCCGCCAGCTCATTGGTGCAGGACAGAGTCAGGGTACTCAGAATGATCAGTGCCATGATACGGATTTTCATACTTAACATTATCGGCATAAATATCCGAACTCTCCACCCTGCATCAGGTCCAAGTTGGAAATCGACGCTTGCCAAAGACGGGCTTCCTGTTTTATTGTTGCACATGGAAAAGATCTACATCACCTACAATCAGATTCACAACACTATCAAAGACCTCATGGTTAAGGTCGAAGAATCGGGATTCGATCCGGATTTGATGGTTGCCATCGGTACCGGAGGGTTCATCCCCGCCCGGATGGCCAAGACTTTTATAAACAAACCCATCCTGACCGTAGGCATTGCCTATTATGATCTGGATGACCGCCAGACCGACTCGCCCGTGATCACACAGTGGCTGGATCAGCCGGAAAAACAGATCAAGGGCAAGAAGATCCTGCTGGTGGACGAAGTGGACGATACCAGAGCCACCATCGGTTTCTGTCTGGACGAACTGAAGAAGCATGAACCCGCTGAGATCGCCGTTCTGGTGATCCACAACAAGAACAAACCCAAGAAACACGAGATTCCCTCCTACATCAACCACTATTTTGTAGGACTGAATTTCGATGATCCCTGGATCTGCTATCCCTGGGATGCCGATGATACGGCCGAGCAGGACCGCCTGGCTCTTAAAAGCTGAGAGCCCGGGTCAGATCAGTTTTCTGAGATCCCCGCCCTTCCTTCCCGATTCCGAATACTTCAGATAGGGAAGGATGGCGTCGTTCTTCAGCCCCCCTGTTCCGTCATAGGTAAGTGAGAGTACGGGAACCCCTGTCACTTCCCGGATTCTGGCGCTCATGGCTTCGGTCACGATACCGGCGCAGCAGAAGCCCGGATTGAGCTGAACAAAGAGTGAGAGTCCCGGATTCTGTCTGCTGATGTACCAGGTTTTCAGCAGGTTGTCCTGGGATTCTCCCTCATGGTCCATCCTGATACCGTAGGGTCCCAGGATCTCTTCCGGATTGTCCCGGTACATGGCCACAGGCTCGTCCAGGACCTTTTCAAAATACCGGTAATACCACTTCTCCATGGTCTCAAGGGCCGCCATGATGGGCATCAGACCCATCAGTTTCTTCAGCCGCAGCTCCCTGCCCCACCTCTTGAAGTACATGTCGCAGGTCATTCTGGTAAACTCATGATAGGCCATGGTCACCACTTCGCCGCCGTTCTGTTCAATGTATTCGATCACATTCTGATTCATCACCGGGTTGTCCCGTACGTAGATGTCTCCGAAGAGGGCGACCAGAGGCCGTCTCTGCGAATTGTCATAGGGAATCCACTCGAAGAGTCTGATGATCTCCTGTACGGTCTGTCCCGTGTTTTTCCTCCTGCCCAGGAAGAGGTCGGAGAGCATGGCCAGTGATTTTCTGACAGCCTCATCGGTCTGACCCGGATTCTCTTCATAGGGTCTTATGCGGCAGCTGATCCTCCTGATCAGTCCGGAAAACATATAGGCCTGATAGGCGGCCACTGTGACCAGGGGAGAGAGGTCGGTGAAGGCCAGGAAGCCCAGATAGACCTGGGAGTTCTCCATTCCGCCTCCGTAGGCTTTCAGGATCTCCTGGATATGATGGGGAAACATCCTGATATTGCAGGATAGGTTTGCCATGGGCACCCAGAGGGAACACTCGGCCGGATTCAGATTCCTGTTCCTTACTGTGGCGGCGAATCCCTCCACAATGGCGTTCATGGGGATGCACTGGCCGTTGTTCCAGACGAGACTCTTCCGGATTGTCTGTTCCGTCTCCTCCATAACCACGGCCTTGAATCCCTGGGAGACCAGGATATCGGCAATGAGGGGGATGGCGTAGTCGTCCCAGTTGGGAAGAACAAGGGTCCTCTTTTTGTTCAGAACCTTCGCATACCGGGGATTGATGCCCCTGTAGTCGGCCTTCCGGACCGGGAGATTTTCTTCCGAGTGATTCCGGAAGGCCCGGACTGCCGCCTCAATCCTTGTTTCATAGCCCACGGAGGAGTCATGTTCGTCCAGCTCCAGGATCAGATAGGGCTTGCCGCGGGCATCCATGATCTTCCTGAAATACTCGGTGATGAACGAGTCGGGACCGCATTTGAAAGAGGTCAGAAAAACCGGATAGAGCCCGGGCGTCTGTACAGCCGTTTCCGCGGCTTTCAGAATCTTCTCGGCAAAAGTCCAGTTCACCTCCTGCAAAAGCCCCCGGATGGAGGAAAAATCCGTTCCTTCCGTATTCAGCATGTCCTGATAGAAGACCCTGACCCCGAGGGTACCGAAGATCTCGGGAATGCCCTTGTTCATGCCGTCGGGAAGAACCGAATAGGGGCGTCCCAGAAGGAGAACATCCAGGTCTCCCTTTTTGTTCTCATCCATAAGCCTTACAAGACCTTCGCTCCGGGCCGTCCGGAACTCTTCCGCCTTGTCCAGGGCGGCGGAGATCTGCAGGAATGAATATTTCCCCGGCAGGGCGGACAGGGCCTTGTGCAGCTCTCCCTTCAGCTGAAAGGAGGAGTAGCGGGTCGCCCCCAGAGGCATGATCAGACGATCGGCAGGGACAGACTGGGAGATGAGGGCCGAGGAAAACTGGGTGTAGTAGCAGAACTTCCTCAGCTCCCCGTCCTTTCCGGGCTTTCTCTCCAGATAGTGGGGCAGAAAGACAGAATCGGCCTTTTCAAGCAGGGCATCCACATGACCGAATAAAGAGGTGACGGGGGCGCAGAACTCGGCACCCGTCTTCTGCTTGCCCCGGGAGATGCCGTCCTTCATGTTTCCCGAGTGGAGGGTCCTGAGACCGAGCTCCCGGAAGAAGATATCCCAGTAGGGGCCGTCCTCTACAAGGTGAAGGGCGTCGGGAATGCCGATTGTCACCCCCGTACCATTGTCGGGCTTTTCCCTGCTGAAACTCTCAAGCAGAGATCTGTCCAGACGGCCGCGCTCATTTAAAAGGCTCCAGCCGCTTTTATTGC
>QKJO01000215.1 GCA_003249275.1 Spirochaetaceae bacterium | reverse complement strand
TTCAGCGAAGCCTACTTCTTTACAATCGCAACCCTGGGTCCTGAGGGATACAGCTTCAGCCGGAGTGCTGTTTCTCTTGACTCCCGGGATTTCAGACATCTTTTCTATATCGCATCGGTTCCCTGCATCATGGACATTCTGCCCGGGGCCGACCGACTCTTTGTCCATACTCCGGGAAGTTACCGGAACTGGGAGCAGTACAGTGCCGAAGGTTCCATCCTCATCCAGATGAACAGGCAGGGAGGCATCATCAGCTCCCGATCCCTTTATCCGGGGAGAGGCGTCTTTTCCGCCGATGGGGAAACACTGCTCATCAAGCCCTTTGAGAGCGATTCGGACCTTTATTTCTACTCACTGACGGCAGAGCGGTCCCGGCATCTGGTTCTGGATGAACATGCCCAGTGGACTCCCGGTACAGCCGATACACGGTATATCGTTTCCCATGGGAAAATTGCCGCCTGGAACAGAGACAGTTTCATCCTTTCCAACTTTTACAATATGCCCGAATGGCAGGCCGAAAATGCTCCCGCTGCCCTGGCTGTCTGCTGAATGAACAGACCCGGACGTTCTGATTTTGAATCTCTCTCACCGGATCAGGTCATCTCATCCGTTGAGGCCGGAAGCGGACTCTCCCTCCTGCCCGTGGCCAATCCCCTGCCCAGCTATATCAACCGGGTCTATGAACTGAAGAGTGATGAGGGAGAGAGGTTCGTCGCCAAATTCTACCGTCCCGGCCGTTGGTCCCTGGAGGCTCTCCGGGAAGAGCATGATTTCATGGAAGACTGCGGCGATATGGATATTCCACTGGCTCTGCCCGAGTTCCTTCTGAATGACGATACCATCGGAACGACTGAGGAGGGGATTCATTTTGCCCTGTTTCCCTATAAAAGCGGGAGGCTGTGGGAATTCCGGGAGGATGAGGATCAGTGGTACAGACTGGGCAGGCTTTTAGGACGAATGCATGCCGCCGGAAGCCGTGAACGTGCTGATCACAGACCCAGGATTCATCCCGACGGTACCTTCATGAAGGACTGTACGGAACTTCTGGAAAACAACTGGATCACTCCGGGGCGGCAGAATGAATTTGAAAAGACAGTCAGGGATCTGGGAGATCTGATCCGTCCCTTGTTCCGGGATACGGATGAACTGCGTATCCACGGCGACTTTCACAGCGGCAACATACTGGACAGGCTGAATGAAGGACTGATGATCATCGACTTTGATGATATGGCCATGGGCCCTGCCGTCCAGGATTTCTGGCTTCTTCTGCCCGGACATGCATCCGACTGCCGAAGGGAGTTCTTTATGATTCTGGACGGTTATCAGGAGTTCCGCCCCCTGTCCATGTCGTCCATGTCCCTCATAGAGCCTCTGCGGGCCATGCGGATGGTCTATTTTCTCGCCTGGTGCGGAAGGCAGAGGGATGATTTCAGTTTCAGAAACCAGTTTCCCGGCTGGGGGAGCGATTCTTTCTGGGAAAACGAGATCAGGGATCTCAGGAATCAGTACCATGAAATCCAGGATTTCATGGAAAAGGTCTGATCCTGTTTCTTGACTTTTCCGCCGCCATTGGCCATATTTAGTACAAAGCAATGACGGAGACGAGTAACTGTCCCCCGGGTCAAGAGAGAAGCGGTCCACAGGCTGGAAGACCGCCGTCCCAAGAGCAGTGAAAACCCCTCCCGAGCCGTTCCCCGAACGGAAGTTCTCCGGAGCTGTCCCACTAGGATGAACCGATATCCCGCGTCAAGGGAGAGCTGAGTGCGTCGTCTGTGAATACACTGACAGCGGCGAATTAAGGTGGTACCGCGGAGAACCCTTTTGTTCTTCGTCCTTATACTGAAATTGATTTTTTAGTAACAGGACGGAGCATGAAAGGGTTTTTTAATCCTGTCTCATCCCTCCTGATACGGAGGAACAGAAATGGACAGCAAAGAACAGAAAAAACAGGAGAAACTCCAGAGACTGCGCCACTCCATGGCCCACGTCATGGCAGGAGCCGTGCTCAAGCTGATGCCCGAGGCGAAATTTGCCATCGGACCGGCTATCGATAACGGATTTTATTATGATTTCGACCTTCCCAGGAAGCTTACAAATGACGACCTGGCTCTCATTGAAGAGGGAATGAAGGCGATCATCAAAGAGAACGTTCCCTTTGAGAAGGAGGTTCTGACCAGAGCACAGGCCCTGGACCTGTTCAAGGATCAGCCCTACAAGGTGGAACTCATAAACGATCTCCCGGAGGACGAGGAGATCTCCATCTTCAAAATGGGCAGCCATTTCACCGATCTGTGCCGGGGGCCCCATGTGGAGGACACCAGCCGTCTCAATGCCCAGGGATTCAAACTCCTCTCTATCGCCGGAGCCTACTGGCGGGGAGATGAAAAAAGACCCATGCTTCAGAGAATCTACGCCACCGCCTTCGGAGACCCCAAGGCCCTGAAAGCACACCTGGAATTTCTGGAAGAGATGGAAAAGAGAGACCACCGGAGGGTGGGCAAGGAACTGGATCTCTTCAGTCTCCACGAAGAAGCAGGTCCCGGCCTCGTCTACTGGCACCCCAAGGGAGCCAGGATGCGGGTCACCATCGAGGATTTCTGGCGGAAAGAACACTATAAAAACGGGTATGACATGGTTTTTACTCCCCATGTGGGAAAATCATGGCTCTGGGAAACTTCGGGGCACCTGGATTTCTACAAGGAAGGGATGTATCCCAACATGATCATGGATAACGTGGATTACTATGCCAAACCCATGAACTGCCCCTTCCACATCATGATCTACAACAACGGCAAACACTCCTACCGGGATCTTCCCTTCCGCTGGGCCGAACTGGGAACCGTATACCGCTACGAGCGCTCGGGAACCCTCCACGGCCTTCTCAGAGTCCGCGGTTTCACCCAGGACGATGCCCACCTGTTCTGTACTCCCGACCAGATGCAGGACGAGGTCTCCGAAGTCCTGAGATTCAGCCTCTACATGCTCCGGTCCTTCGGTTTCAATGACATTCAGGCCTATCTCTCCACCCGACCCGAAAAGGCTGTAGGAGATCTGGACCGCTGGGAAGCCGCCCAGGAGTCGCTGAAAAAGTCCATCGAGGCGGAAGGTCTGGAATACGGCATAGATGAAGGCGGCGGAGCCTTCTACGGCCCCAAGATCGACCTCAAGGTCAAGGATGCACTGGGACGGTCCTGGCAGCTGTCGACCATTCAGTTCGACTTCAACGAGCCGGAGCGCTTCAATATGACCTTTGTGGACAAGGACGGTCAGGAAAAACGTCCCTATATGATCCACAGAGCTCTTCTGGGGTCCCTGGAACGGTTCTACGGAGTACTGATTGAAAACTACGGCGGCGCCTTCCCCGTATGGCTTGCCCCTCTGCAGGTTAAGGTCATCCCGGTCAGCGAGAAGTTTGACGGCTATGCCAAAGAGGTGGAAAGGGCCCTGAAGGCTGCCGATATCCTGGCCGAATGCGATCTTTCCGATGACAGGATGAACGCCAAGATCAGGAATGCACAGAATGAAAAAATCCCCTATATGCTCGTAGTGGGCGAGAAGGAGATGAATGAAAAAGCCGTCAGCATCCGTGTCCGGACAGGAGAACAGATGAACGGTGTGGCCCTGGGTGATGCGGTGGCCATGATCTGTGGCAAGATCAGCAGCAAAGAGATGCCCTGATAGCGATGTTCAGTAGTTTGAAGTTTTTTTATCGATAAAAATACCTTGAGAAAACTTGGATTAATGGAAAAGGAGTCTTTACGGACTCCTTTTTTTTATTGATAATAGTTTAGCGATTGACAATTTTCTCTTATCAATTGATTATGGTTGTTGATTTAAAAGATTAGTAATTATATAGGGGATTTAATATGTACAGAATTGTAATTCTGGGCGGCGGATATGCCGGAGTTCATGCAGGTAAACTGCTTCATAAAGCATTTAAAAAGAGTAAGGATGTAGAAGTCACTCTTATTGACAAAAATCCCTACCACACCCTCATGACTGAACTCCATGAAATCGCCGGCGGACGTGTCGAGCATCATGGATGTGTCAAAATTTCATTCGACAGAATTTTTGCCGGCAAGATCGTCAATGTCGTTCAGGACCAGATCACCGGAATGGACGCCGACAAAAAGCAGCTCACTTCTGCTACGGCCACTTATGACTATGACTACCTCATCATGGGTACGGGTGCCGAGTCTACCGACTTCGGAATTCCCGGTGTAAAAGAGCACTCCCTCTCCCTCTGGAGCTATCAGGATGCCCTGGTCATCAAGGATCATATCCGTGAAATGTTCCGCATGGCTTCCTATGAAAAGGATCCCGAAATCAGAAAAATGCTGATGACATTCGTTGTAGCCGGCGCCGGTTTTACCGGAATCGAGATGATCGGTGAACTTATTGAAAAGATCCCCCTCATGTGCCGGGATTACAAGATCGATCCGTCTGAAGTTCAGCTGATCAATGTGGAAGGTCTGGGAAACATCCTCAACATGATTCCCGAGAAACCCAGAATGAAGGCTCAGAAGTACATGGAGAAGAAGGGCGTCAAGATTATGCTCAACTCTCTTATCACCAAGGCTGAAAAGGGTTCCTTCACACTGAAAGACGGTACTGTCATCAAATGCGGTACTCTGATCTGGACATGCGGTATCAAGGGAAGCAAATTCGGCGTTACTTCCGGTCTGGAAATCGGACACGTAGACAGACTGAAGGTCAAGAATACAATGCAGAGCTCACAGCACGAAAACGTCTATGTCGTGGGTGACGCTCAGTGGTTCCTTGAGAATGAAAGACCCGTACCCCAGATTGTAGAGGCTGCCGAGCAGACTGCTGCTGTCGCGGTTCACAATATCATTTCCAAAATCAAGGGAGAGGAGAAGGAATTCACCTTCAAGTCCAACTTCCACGGGTTCATGGTTTCCATCGGCGGACGCTATGCCGTATCCCATACCGGCGGTATCTCTCTGTCAGGTATTCCCGCCATGGCCCTGAAGCACCTGGTCAACGTGCTCTATCTTCACTCTGTCAGCGGTGTCAACGCCTGGTGGAAGTATCTGCAGCATGAAATCTTTGACATGAAAGACAACAGAACCCTCGTTGGCGGACTCATCAGCAACAGAATCCAGTCCCTCTGGGCTTTCCCCCTGCGTCTCTGGCTGGGACTTATGTGGCTCGTGGAAGGTGTGAACAAGATCGGCGAAGGCTGGCTCCAGTTTGATCTGGGCAGCAAGTCGGGATGGATGTTCAGCCAGGGTGTCGTTCAGGCCGGTTATGCCGCCGCCGACAGCACCTCTGCCGCCAGCGAAGAAGAAGTGGAAACTGTTGTAGAAACCGTTACCGATGCGGTAGCCGCCGCCAGCGATGCCATGGACGGTGCCGTGGATGCAGCAACTACCGCCGCAACCCATGTTCTTGGAAAGATCTGGGATACAAGCAATGTCATCCTGAGACCCGACGGCGTCATCGCCACCTGGTTCCGTCAGACATTCATGGACGGTATCGCCTCCTATATTCCCTATCAGCTGTTCCAGACCATGGTTGTCTCCGTGGAAATCCTGATCGGTCTTGCCCTCCTCGGCGGTCTCTTCGTATTCCCCGCGGCCGGCGTTTCCATCATCATGTGTTTCGTCTTCATCTTCTCCGGCTTTTTCAGCTGGTCACAGGTCTGGTTTATCTTTGCCGCCTTCCTTCTTATGGGCGGTGCGGGAAGAGTTCTCGGTCTGGACTACTGGGTACAGCCCTGGCTTAAAAGATGGTGGAACGGAACGACTCTGGCCCATAAATCCTATCTTTACTTTGGTGAACCCCGGACTAAAAAAAGGAAGAAATGATTGGCCCGGTTGTTCTCATATCTCGATGATGATTCCAGCCTGCTGAAGCTGCTTCAGCAGGTTGTTCAGAAGATTGACGACCTGGTAAATGACAGTCCTCCCCTGATACGGGAGGACTTGAAGACACTGACCGGAAACCCCGGAAAGCTCCTTCGTCCGGCCTTTTTTCTTTTATGCGCTGAGGGAGGATCAGTCCCTCAGGAAGATCTTATCTCCGTCGCAGCGGCTCTTGAACTCCTT
>QKJO01000046.1 GCA_003249275.1 Spirochaetaceae bacterium | reverse complement strand
ACAAACTGAGAGACCTCACCGACAATATCGTTCACCAGCTCGATCAGGGACTGAAACAGTCCGGATTTTCGATTAAGAAAAAGAAGGATCTTGAGAACAAGGTCATTTCGGAACTGAAGAGCGTCCAGATTCAGCTGGATGGAAAAATTCAGCTCTTTGACGACTCATCAAGGGTTGGCCAGAAGATCGACGACTCGGAGATATGGGATTCGGGAATCAGGATTCTGAAGAACTTCCGAGAAAACCTGTCCGCACTGGAGCAGTCCATCCATCTTCTGGCGGATTCGCTGCCCGACTTTCTTGAAGAGTTCCTGGCCCCCTCGGGCATCATCAGTAAAAAGCGTGAAATTGACGACAATCTTGAAACCCTGACTCTGAACATAAAAAATGACAGAGAGGTGATTCAGACCAAAACCGAGGAATCCCGGGTTCTGAACCAGAAGGTTCAGGAGTACCGGAATACTCTGGAAGAACTGAGAGTCAACAAAGCCAGGATGGCGACTCAGATCACGGCCATTGAAGACGGAATCCTCTCCCTGACCAGAGATATTGCCGCCATGGAAGATCAGATCAGAGAGAATCTTGAAGAGATCAACCATGTGGAAGGACGCAAGAAAGAGACCCAGGAGAAGATCGATCAGTCCAAAAAAGAGCTCAGCGATCACGACAACACAAAAAAAGAGCTTCTGGCCAAGCTGAAGACTCTTGAAAAATCGATACAGAACAGAACGAAGGACGTCAGCGGCGAAGAGGGAGAGCTTAAAAAGAAGAACAGCGATCTTCAGAATCTGCTCCTGAACCTTGAAAAGACCAATCTTGAAATTCAGCACCTCACAGCGGACATTCAGGATCTGAAGCAGAATTTCATTGAGAATAATTCTGCCGATATCATGACTTATGCAGAAAGAATTCCCAACCTGAGCGGCAGTAAACAGGATCTTAAAAAAGACTATTCCGCCGCCAGGGAAAAATTAAGGGCCCTGGGACAGGTCAACCTGATGGCCCCGGAAGAATTCTCCGAGGTGAAGGAACGTTACGACTTTCTGAACAATCAGCTTGAGGACCTCAGAAAAGCAAAGGAACACCTTCTGCAGGTGACCGAAGAGATCAGGAAAGAGTCGGCCATTCTGTTCATGAACACCTATAATGAAATCAAAAAGAACTTCAATGAAACCTTCAGAAGGATGTTCGGCGGCGGCAGGGCCGAGCTGAAGCTCGTTGACCCCGACAATATTCTGGAATCGGGGATAGAAATTTATGCCCAGCCGCCCGGAAAGAAGCTTGAGAATATCTCTCTCCTGTCCGGGGGAGAGCGTTCTCTTACAGGAGTGGCCCTTCTGTTCGGAACCTACAAGGTGAAACCCTCTCCCTTTTGTATCCTGGATGAGATAGATGCGGCCCTGGATGAGGCCAACATTCAGAGATTCATAAATGTCCTCATGGATTTCGGCGAAAAATCACAGTTTATTGTCATCACACACAATAAAAAGACTGTTACCGGCGCTAAAACCCTCCTGGGTGTGACCATGCAGGAGTCGGGGGTATCGAAGCTGATTGCCATGCGGATAGGAGAGACCAATGAGACTCGGTAATATTCTCCGCTCCATCAACAAGAGAGTCCTCATCCTGATGGGTGCGGGAGCGCTGTTCCTGTCCATCCTTATTGCGGCGGTCATGGTCATCCGGGACTACAGGGAAGACAGCTCCATCAAAGCCCGGGAAGAGGTGAAAATGGCCTACGATATGAACAATCTCATCGAAGCCGCTAAAAACAGCAACCGGTGTGATTTCATTTTTCCTGAAGTCATCGAGGAACTGGATCTCAGTGCAGATCCCTACAGGGCCGTCAATTTCAAGTGGACCGATGAAGAAGTTTCCCGTCTCTGGCAGGAGGCCGATGCGGCGGATATCGATTATTTTACAGAAGCGAATCACAGACTGATCTGGGAAATACTGAAAGATGCACCGTAAATTCATCCTTCCCCTCTTCATTATTCTGTCGGTTCTCTCCTGCAAAACGGCTCCCGAGAGTCAATCCGCCGAAGAAACTGCACCTTCCTCAGAAATACCGGGAGGTCAGACCGTGGAAGACGGGACCTCTCCCGTTCAGCCTGCAGCTGAAGAGAAAGCAGCCCCCGTCATGGAAGACCAGGTCCCAGCCGTTGAGGAGACCGTTGTTCCATCAGAAGAGCCTCCCGTCAAAGAGGCATCAAAAACCGGCGGGATGAAGCTGCGTCCAGCCGAAGAGGTACAGGCCGATCTTCCACCGGCTGTAAACCCGGAGGTTTCTCCGGAAGAAACTCTCAAAGAAGAATCCCCGATAACTGAAGAGCCCCCTGTAGAGACACCCTCCGCTGAAGTCATACCTGACAGTACGGCGGCGGAACCTCTGATAAAACCGGATGAGGGGACTGCCCCTGAAGACCTGTCCGCTGCGGAGGCTGCCAGTGATACGGTCATAATGCCGGAATCAACCGTACAGACAGACCTGCCTTCCGACAGTGAGGAGAATTCCTATAATCCCCTGCTGCCGGTTGTTATCATTCCCGGAAGCGATGCGCTGACACCGGAAGCCGGTCAGAAGCAGCCGGAAGTCACCCTTCCTGCCGGGACCGTGAAAGAACCTTCGACAAACTCCCCTGAGAGCGGAAAAACTCCGGAAATGCCGATTCAGGAAGCCCCGGCAGTCGTGACAACCCCGATTTCCGGTGAAGAATACACCCTGGCATCGGATGCCTCCGGCAAACTGATAATAACCCTTGAGGGAGCCGGATGGATTTATCTGTCCAGCACCAATACTGACGGCATTACGTTGAGAGACAAGTCCTATGATCCCGGATCGGGAAGAACCCGTTTTGTCTTCTCCGGACCGGACCTCAAAAAGGATTTTGAACTTTTTTTCCTTAAACAGGATCTGTTGAGGGGAGAGTCAGAGCAGAAAAGTCTTTCCCTCAATGATGATAACAATCCTCTTCTGGCGGCGATAAAAGAAGGGAACGTTCCTTCACCCGAGGCCGGGCAAAGTGATCTGATGACTCCGGCGGAGACCGGCTCGGCACCGTCATCGGATACACCCCTCACAGACAGTTCCCCAGCGGCCGGACAGACCGAGACACTATCCGGTTCCGCAGAAGCCGGTGAAGTGAAAGACTTCCAGAAACCGGTAATCGACCCCGCCTTTCCGCCGGTCGGCATGACGGCGGCGCAACTGCTGCTGATGGCTGAAAGATATGAGAATCCCGGCCCGGGGCAGTCCCTTGAAAAAGCCATACTCCTCTATGAAAAGATAAGAACCGACTTTCCCGTCACCGAGGAACGGTTTATTGCGGAGGATCGTATCCGCTATCTTAACAAACACTATTTTAAAGTACAGTGATAAATAGTTTTAATTCATCCCCCGGGTGTTGACAGAGCGCCTTAATCTCTGTATAAAAACTGGATAGTTAAAGAAGGGTTTTTAATTTTTATGCTTGAGAAAATTACAGAGAAATTTTCAGATCTGTCCAGACAACTCTCGGGACAGGCAAAGATTTCTGATAAAAATATTGAAGATGCGGTCAATGAGATCAAACTGGCCCTCCTTGATGCGGACGTCAACATCAGAGTCGTCCGCCGTTTCGTCAACCAGACGGTTGAAGAAGCCAAGGGAGAGAAGGTTCTCAAATCCGTCAATCCGGGTCAGATGTTTATCAAGCTTGTGTACGACCGCATGGTTGCACTTCTTGGTGATACCAGACAGGACCTGGTACTCAAAGGACCGGATACTGTTTCTTCCATTCTCTTTCTGGGACTGAATGGAGCAGGTAAGACTACGACAGCTGCAAAGCTGGCTTCCCGTCTTAAGACTGAAGGACGCAGACCCCTTCTTGTGGCCTGTGACCTGGCAAGACCTGCGGCTGTACAGCAGCTGAAGGTTCTGGGAGAACAGATCGGAGTTGAAGTCTTTTCTGAAGACGCTAAAAATCCGGTAAAAGTTGCGGCAAACGCTCTTAAATATGCAAAAAAGTTTCAGTTTAACACTGTAATCTTTGATACGGCGGGACGGCTTCAGATCGATGCGGATCTGATGAAGCAGATCCGCGACATCAAGGATGCGGTACAACCCGATGAAACAATTCTGGTTGCCGATGCCATGACGGGACAGAGTGCCGTCGACATTGCAAAGACCTTCAATGATGAATTGAATCTGACGGGTATTATTCTCAGTAAATTTGACTCCGATACACGCGGCGGTGCTGCTCTTTCCCTCAAGAGCATCACAGGAAAAGCAATCAAGTTTATCGGAGTCGGTGAAAAAATAGAAAATCTTGAACCTTTCTATCCTGAAAGAATCGCCTCCCGTATTCTCGGAATGGGCGATATCGTTTCACTGGTGGAGAAGGCTCAGGAGACGGCTTCTGAAGAAGAGGCTATCCAGCTCCAGAAGAAGATGGCTAATGCCACATTCTCTCTGGAAGACTATCTGGAGCAGTTTCAACGGATGCGGAAAATGGGCAGTGTCAAATCACTCGTCGGCATGCTTCCCGGATTGGCAGGGAAAGTAAGCGAAGACGATATTGACGAAGGTGCTCTGAAACGCGAAGAAGCAATCATTCTCTCGATGACCAGGAAGGAGAGACAGAACTACAGGATCATCGGACCGCCCCGGAAAAAAAGAATAGCTCTGGGAAGCGGATCGACTGTGGCAGATGTCAATCGACTTCTGAAGAACTTTGAGAAAATGAAACTGATGATGAAAAAGATCAGTAAAAACAAAAAGTACCAGGCTCAGCTGATGCAGCAGTTTGGTGGCATGTCTTAAACAGTAGGAGAACGAATAGTGGTTAAGATAAGACTGAAAAGAATGGGAGCAAAAAAACGCCCCTATTACAGAATAGTTGTTATGGATTCAAGATCTCCCAGAGATGGAAGAACCATTGAAGAGCTGGGTTACTATCACCCCGTTGAGGCTGAAGATAAACAGGTTAAGTTCAAGGAAGAAAAAGTCCGTGAGTGGCTGGACAAAGGTGCTCAGCCCACCATGACTGTTCGTAAGCTTCTGAACAAGAACAACTTCTTTATCAAATAAGACCGTCTTTGGAGTTTACGTGGAAAAAGAGTTAGTAGAATTTATTGCAAAATCTCTGGTGGATGATTCAGACAGCGTCATGGTGAATATGATCGAAGGTGAAAAATCGACAATCATTGAACTGAAAGTGGCGGATGATGACATCGGCAAGGTCATCGGAAAGCACGGACGTATTGCAAAAGCCGTCCGGACGATCCTGAGCGCCTCTGCCAATAAAACCGGCAAGAGATTCGTGCTGGAAATTCTGGACTAATGTCGGAAGAAATAGCCATCGGAAGAATCCGTAAAACACACGGAGTGAAGGGCTATCTGAAAATCATGAGTTTTTCCGGGGAGTATGATCATTTTTTTGATATTGATCAGATCACCCTGAAGAACGATAATCAGTCCCGTGTTTTCAAGGTTCAGGAAGTGCTCCCGTTCAGCGGTGAAGTACTTCTCAAACTGGAAGGGATTGAGAATCCTGAAACAGGAAAGCTGCTGTCCGGTTGGGAGATCTGGGTGTCCAGAGATCAGGCGGCGGAACTGGAAGAGGGAGAGTACTACTATGCAGATCTGGCAGGCTGTCAGGTTCAGCTGTCCGGGAAGACCATCGGTCTGGTCCAGACGGTTATTGAATCTGGTTCCCATGATCTGCTGGAAGTGAAGACGGATGACGGAGTCAAACTGATTCCTTTCAATGAAGTTTTCATAGGCAGGGTAGATACGAAAAAGAAGATGATTGAATTGCTGGAAGGTTGGATTTTAGATTGAAGTTTACAGTTTTGACACTGTTTCCAGAGATCGTGGAGGCGTTCTTCAGCAGTTCGATTATGAAAAAAGCGGTAGAGAAGGGTTTGATCGAGTACAATCTCGTCGATATCAGAGATTTTGCTTTTGACAGACACAGAACCTGTGATGATGCCCCCTACGGCGGCGGAGCGGGGATGGTCCTGAAGGCGGAACCTCTGGCACTGGCGCTTGATTCAGTTCAGGCATCGGGAAAACGAACAGTATTTCCGACGCCATCCGGGTATAAATATACTCA
>QKJO01000081.1 GCA_003249275.1 Spirochaetaceae bacterium | reverse complement strand
CACCCGCATGATCAACTTTTCCGAGTATGTATCCCTCACCCTCGACAATCATATGAAGTACAGGGAAGTCCTTGAAAAAAGAGAAGCCCAGTACCTGGCCCTCCAGTCTCAGGTCCAGCCTCACTTCATCTACAACATCCTCAACGGATTCCTGGGACTGAACCGCATGGGTGATAAAAAACGCCTCGAATCGGCCATCCTTGCCCTCAGGGAGATGCTCAGGTATGTCACCGATCAGAATCACTGGACCACGATGGAGAATGAATTCGACTTTCTGGGCCACTACTGCGAACTTCAGAAGATACGGTTCTCCCGGAGGCTCCGGTACAGCTTCCATCTGGAGGAAAATCTGAAAAGATACCCTATCCCCCGTCTGCTGCTTCAGCCTCTTGTTGAAAATTCGGTCATCCACGGGCTGGAACCCCTGGAAGAGGGAGGAGAGCTGGCAGTCAGTGCCGTCAGGATGGTTCAGAATGATCAGAACAGGATCGTCATCACCGTTTCCGACGACGGATGCGGTTTCGACATGAATGGAAAAAGTGATAACAGCGGCCTGGGGATCGGCATCAGAAATGTCTCGGAACGTCTGAAGATGTCCTGCCCGGGAGCGGAGATACAGGTATCAAGTGCCCCGGGAAATGGAACGGTCATCGTGCTGAACATACCGGAAATGGGGGATTTTACGGGATGAAGATTCTGATTGCAGACGATGAAGAGCTGATCCGCTTCACCGTCAAGGATATGATCAGAGAGTCCTCTCACAGGGATGCGGAACTCAGAGAGGCGCCCAACGGCAGAGAGCTGATCGCCGAATTCAGACGGGAAAAACCCGACCTGGTTCTGGCGGATATCCGGATGCCCGGCCTGTCGGGTCTTGAGGCTATGGAAGAACTTAAGGATGAAAAAGCCCACTGGATCATTCTGACCGGACATGCCGATTTTGAATACGCCCGCCGGGCCCTCAAACTGGGCGCGGTGGACTACATTCTCAAACCGCCCTCCCTGGAGGAAATTGAACGGGTTCTGACAAGGGTCCGGGAACAGATCATCACCGAAGAGAGCGGCAATCAGAGACAGCTCGAAAACAGCCTGAACCAGATCATCACCGGCAGCACCGCCTATGAGTATGAACCCGATCTACAGCAGAAGGGCTTCTGGACGGGATGGCTCATTTTCCTCGACAGCGTTCTGGACGAGCCGCACTCGCTTGAAGTCAGGAATGATGTATCCAGAAAACTGCGCGACCACCTGTGTTCCACCCACCGGCTGTTCGACAGAACCGCCGTCGTCTGCCTCGAAAGGGGCAGTCTCTTTCTCTGCTGCTTCAACCAGACCCGGTCGGACAGAAACCTGGACCTGCCGGCCCTGCTGAACCCGTCCCTTCAGGACGGCGTGAATATCCACATCATCCCCATACCGGGAGACAGTGATTTCCAGATTTTCAAAAAGAACTGGGAGCATGTGGAACAGGGAGGATGGCAGCGGCTGATCCAGGCCCCGGGAACGGTTCAGACACTGATGGATGACCTTCCGGAAAGCCTGGAAGAGTTCTGCCGGAAACTGGAAGAGTGGATTACCCTTCCCCCCGACGACAGGAACACCGGAGATCTGGAAGAGCTCGTCTCACTCACAGGCAGAGCCGGAACCCGTGAGGCCGTCATTCTGGAGAATCTGAAGGTTCTTTATCCCGGAACCGGAGAAACCACAATTGCGGGCATACTGGAAAACTCCGAGCACAGCCTGCTTCCCCCGGACGGCACCCGTCCTGTTCTTGTTGATCAGGCGGTCCGGATTATTCAGGACCATTTTAATGAAGAGATCGGGATCGCCCAGATCGCCTACCGGCTGAAGGTGACCCCCAATTATCTGAGCAGTCTTTTCCGCAAGCACACGGGTGTTCCCTTCACCAAGTTCATAACCGATAAAAGGATGGAACGGTCTGTAACCCTTCTGAAAGAGACCAACCTCAACATCAAGGAGATCGCCTCCGAGGTGGGATACAGAAGCAGCCGCCACTTTTCCGCCGTCTTCCGGCAGGAAGTGGGCTGCAGCCCCACCGACTACATCAGAAACTACCGGCACTGAGCGGCGCTCCCCCCCGGAACCCGGGTAGGAAAGCCGGGCTTTCAGCCCTTGACGGCTCCGATCGTCAGCCCGCTGATCAGGGCCCTTGAAAAGGTGATGACCACGATAAGGATCGGGATGACCGATATGGTGACTCCCAGATAAATGGCACCGAAATTGGACTCGTACAATCCTCTGATATTGGAGATCACCACGGGAAGGGTGAACTTCTCCGCCGAGTTCAGAAGTACCATGGGATTGATCAGATCATTCCACTTGTAGATGAAGGTGAAGATGGACATGGTGGCCACCGCCGGCATGGCCAGGGGGAAAATCAGTTTGCGGAAGATGAAGAACTCTCCCGCGCCGTCGATCAGCCCCGCCTCGATCAGAGAGTCGGGTATGCTGGATTCAATGTAGGACCTGATGAAGAACACCATGCTCGCATTGGCGATGTTGGGCAGGATCAGGGGGGCGTAGGAGTCGATCAGCCCCAGCTTCACACACAGATCATAGTAGCCGATCAGACCAAGCTGCTGGGGGATCATCATGGTTCCCAGAACGATCCAGAACAGAACCTCTTTCCCCCTGAAATTGAACTTGGCGAACCCGTAGGCGGTGAGGGCCGAGAAAAAGGCGGACAGGAGCACAGCCGGCAGGGCGATAAGTACGGAGCTTATGAACCCCCGCCAGATGTTGACCTTGCCCAGAATGATCTGGTAGTTCTCCCGGAGGGAGTCGCCGGGAGTCAGATAGATCCCCTGGGAGATCTCCACATTGCTCCTGGTGGAGTTGATGATCATCATATAGAAGGGCACGATGCAGATCACAGCCAGGATGATCAGAAACAGGTACATCAGAATGACCGCAAGGGGTCTTTTTTTCTCAATCATTTCGGGACCTCCTAGTCTCTGGACCTGATGAACTTAAAGGACAGGGCCGAAAAAATTATAATCATGATAAACAGGGCGTAGGCCAGGGCCGAAGCATAGCCGAGGTTGAAATTCTTGAATCCCTGATTGTAGAGGTACAGAACCATGGTTGTGAGGGCGTTGTCGGGCCCTCCCCTTCCGTTTGTGAGAACCCGGGGGATATCGAAAATCTGGAGTCCTCCGATCAGTGATGTCACCATAACGTAGAGCATGGTCGGCCTGAGCAGCGGGAGGGTCACCCTGAAAAAGGACTGGGAGTTGGTGGCCCCGTCGATATGAGCAGCTTCGTACAGGTCTTCGGGAATGGCGCTCAAACCGGCCATAAAGATGATCATTGTATAGCCGAACCACTGCCACCACTGGATCAGTGAAACCGCCAGCCGGGTGGCCATCTTGTTCTGCAGCCATTCGAAGGGTTCCTTGAAGATTCCGAATTTGAGGAGCGCGTGGTTCAGGGCTCCGAATTTCCAGTCCAGCAGGACCGCAAAAAGCACTCCGATCGAAGCGGCTGTCACCAGATTGGGAAGAAAGTATACAGTCCTGAAGATGTTCCGGCTCCGGATGTTCGGATTGGTCAGCAGAACGGAGAGGATCAGGGCGAACACAATCTGAGGAATGTAGTTCATCAGCCAGATAAACCAGGTATTGCCGATGGCTGTATAGAACAGGGGATTGGTAAAGAGACGGACATAGTTTTCAAACCCGACAAACTGACTCTTTACCAGGGTCACAGGTTTGAAGAAACTGAGGTAAAGCGTATAGAAGATCGGATAGATCTGCAGGGTCAGCATGGCCAGAAAATAGGGCAGAATAAAAAGGTATCCCTTGTTATCCCGGTTCCTGAAAAGTTGTCGGGTCACGTCCATCTCCTTGATATGATATTTTTCTGAATCTTATTGTAATGTATTTGAATGATTTTAAAAGAGTTAATTAAAAATACGGGCATCTTTTCAGATGCCCGTGAAATGCCGCGCTCTTACTGAACGTCTACATCGGGAAGGATTTCCTTCACCGCTTTTTTGAAGTCAGCAACAGCCTGATCATAGCTCTTGTTGCCGCTGGCATACTGCTCAACCTGGTCGCCCCAGGCATTCTGAATCTGGAAGTCCCAGGGTCCTCTGTAGCTGACATCGATCTTTTCGGCCTCTTTGGCAAAATAGTCGTAGTGGTTCTGTCCGCCCAGGAAGGGTTCAGAAAAGTCGGGTTTGATCTTGTTGATGACGTTGGTGTTGGCGACAAAGTCACCTGTCTTTCTGGCCCACTTTTCGAGGAATCCCTCATCGCTGCCCAGATATTTGACAAACTGCCAGGCCAGATCCTTCTTTTCGCTCAGAGCGTTGATTCCGATCCAGGTACCGCCCCAGCTGTAGGAAGCGGGAGGAACAGCCAGGCCCCAGTCGCCGGTGAAGTCTTTCTTGCCCTCATTGGCTTCGGGTTCGGCATTGGGTTTCAGCACGTAGTGGAGTCCCCAGGTCGGAAGGATGTAGCACATGACCGATCCGTCGGCCATGGAGGAGAACCATGGCGGCTGCCAGGTTTTGGTTCCCGATTCGATGCCGTTGTCTCTCATGTCTCTGGCGATCTTCATATAGTCCAGGAGTCCCTGGGGAATTGTCAGTTTGTTGTCCACAACATAGGGTTTGTCTCTCAGGTTGAAGATGAACTCGGACATATCGGAGAAACCGGCCAGAAGGTACTTCTTGCCTCCGGTAGTCGCTTTTACTTTTTCTCCCAGCTCATAGAATTTGTTCAGATCGCTTGTCCATTTGGAGACCTCCGCGGGATCGTCGGTTCCCAGAACATCTTTAGCGATGCTTCTTCTGTAGAAGAGGGCTCCGGGAGTGGCCTGCCAGGACAGGGCTGTGATCTTTCCGTCCGCATTGCGGCTGGAATTGGGAACATAGGGAACCAGATTCTTTACAAGATCTTCCGCATTATAAGGTGCGTCGGAGATGGGTTCCCAGTAACCGGCGTCGATGAACTGCTTGTAAAAGGCTGCTTCACCGGTAAAGGCATCGGGAGTCGCCGACCGGGAACGGAGAGTTGTATTGAGCTTGTTCAGATAAACTTCATCCTGATTGGGAATGACGACGAATTCAACTTCCACATTGGGATAGACTTCGTTGAACATGCCCACCATATCGGTGAGCTCGTCGGTAAACGACCAGACAACAATTTTCCCCGAATAATCGGCGGGCGCCATGGTTTTGACTTCTGCCGTTTCTGCTGTTTTGGGAGCGGCCTCCTTTTTGCAGCCTGTGAACGATGTGGTCAACAGAACTGCGGCCGTCAGCAGCAAGGCTGTATTGAACAGTCTTTTCATTCTGATCATGCAAGATCCTCCTTAAAATTTGTACCTTAAGATGTTCTGCAGATCAGCAGAACTCTCCTTGTTCTGTTGATTCTACACCTGAGATTTTGGGCTGTCAAAGTTTTTTTCCCTCTTTTGTTCCTTATTATTGACGAATAAAAGAACCTATAGCAAAATTGA
Source organism: Spirochaetaceae bacterium (assembly GCA_003249275.1). The sequence goes on along the minus strand of QKJO01000081.1, from coordinate 610 downwards.
GAGTACAAATAAGGAACAACTCATGCCATGGAGACAGGAATGAATAATATTACCAATCCGATCCTGACGGGCTTCAATCCCGACCCGTCCATCATCAGAGTGGATGACACCTACTATATCGCCACCAGCACTTTCCAGTGGTTCCCGGGGGTGCAGATCCATTCGTCCCGGGATCTGGCCAACTGGGAGCTGGCCGCCAGACCGCTCGAATCCACGGTGCTGCTGGATATGAAGGGCATTCCCGATCACGGCGGCATCTGGGCTCCCTGTCTCACCCATGCCGATGGAAGGTTCTGGCTGATCTACACCAATGTCCACTCCCTCAGGGGCATTTACAAGGACACGCCCAACTATCTGACCACGGCGGAATCGATCGAAGGACCCTGGACCGATCCGGTCCCCGTCAACTCCAGCGGATTCGACCCCTCTCTCTTCCATGACGAGGACGGAAAAAAATACTTCATCAATATGATCTGGGATCACAGACCCTGGAAAAAGAACTTCTTCTACGGCATCACCATGCAGGAGTATTCGGTGAGTAAGAAAAAGCTTCTCGGGACTCCGAAGCTCATTTTCAAAGGAAGCGACCACAGACTCGTGGAAGGCCCCC
>QKJO01000143.1 GCA_003249275.1 Spirochaetaceae bacterium | reverse complement strand
GATGTCCTGCATGTTCATAAGAGTCCTCCCTCATTAATTATAGTATTCAGCCGGGGAGCATCGTCACCCTGTTTCGCCCGTTTGCCTTGGAAAGGTACAAAGCTTTGTCCGCCTGGATCTGAAAGGCACCGAGGCTGTGATCCTTGTCGGGGCAGCCGCTGTACACACCGGCGCTGACGGTAACGGGATCCCCTATTTCGGGGTGAACGATCATCTCGATCTGCTGTCTTATCCTTTGGATGATCTGCTGAGCCGTCTCTGAACCTGTTTCGGGAAGGACAATAATAAATTCCTCTCCTCCCAGGCGGGCCAGCAGGTCGGTTGTTCTTACGAGACCGGAACATGTTTTTGCGATTCTTTTAAGCACCAGATCGCCCGTGTCATGGCCGTACCGGTCATTGACCTGTTTGAAATGGTCGATGTCCAGCAGGGCAAGGGATATCTCTGTGTTTTTCCGGATAGCAGTTTCAAAAAGAATCCGTCCTTCTATCTGCAGGCGGTGGCGGCTGCCGATCCCCGTCAGAGCATCCTCCATGGCCATCCTGTAGGCCTGTTCATGAAGAAGGGAGTTGTCGAGAGCCGAAGCGATGTGGTCGCCGATAATCTCCGCCAGCTCCAGGTGGTGGGGGTTGAACTGGTCAGTTTCCCTGTGGTCCAGAGTCAGCATGCCGATGGGTTCGCCTCTGCTGATCAGGGGGATTCCGATCCAGGATCTGATTGTGAAATCAAGAGGCTGGATAAAGGCCGGAAAATCACGGCTCACATCTCCCGACAGAACGGGTTTCCGGTCCTGCAGGGCTTTGGAGCTGAGGCTGCCCGGTGCCGCCAGGGAGAAGGTGAGCTTGCTTACCTCGTCGGGATTAGAAAATCCGGCCACTCCGATGATTCTGAGAACCGAATCCTCCAGCAGCTGAACCGATGCCGAATCGTAGGGTATGATGCGGCGTATGCCGACAAGTATTCTGCTGCAGGTCTCTCTTGTGTCCAGGGAGGTTGTGAAATCCGCGGCCATCCGGCGCAGCATTTCCAGCTCTTCCGATCTTTCCTTTTCCTTCTGAATACTCTTCTGCAGTTTTTCTTCCGTGATTTTCAGTTCTGTGATGTCCGTGTCTGAACCGACAAAGAGGATGGGTTTTCCGTCATCCCTTGTGAGGACCGTTCTTCCCTTTGATTTGATCCACTTCCAGGAGCCGCCGTTTTTCATGCGGTAGATGGTGTTGAACTCACTGCTGTCTCCGTTGTGAACCGCTTCCAGGTCCCGGCGGATTCTCTCTCTGTCTTCGGGGTGTATTCTGTTCAGAAAATCATCGCTGATATCGTCCACCTGAAACTGGACCGGTTCCTCTTTCCAGGTGCTGCTGGAAAGTGTTTCCCCGGTGGTATAGTCGGTGATGTAGACTCCTATCTCGGAAAGGGCGTCGATGATGCCGAGTGTGCGAAGGAGATTTTTTATTCTGTCGTTCCCGGGCATAATGTCCTCACTCCTTTTATTTTAACACAGACAAATTTTTATTCCTCATTTTCTGTATAATAAGTTATTGTGTTGTTATAGTTGAGATACTAAGTCTTTTTTTGTTTTCTTGACGGTTTTGTAATCAATTCGGCAGTTTTACGCCAGGGAACAGCTATGAAAGGTAAGTTTTATTTTCGTTTTCTCTTTCTCTTTTTTGCTGCAGTCCTCTCTCTGTCCTCCTGCGGACAGGGAGTTAAGAATAATGATTCTACAACAGGTGAGGGGATAGTTTCATCCGGAGAGAGGAAAAAAATTCTCTATGTGGATTCCTACCACAGTGAATTTCCCTGGTCCCGGGGGATCGCTTCAGGCATCTGCTCCGTTCTGGGAGCCGTTCTGAATGATGACGGAACTGTGGATGATTCAAAGGCAACTGCCGAACTGCGGATTTTCCACATGGATACGAAGCGTCATCTTTCGGAAGAGTATTCACAGGAGATCTCTCTTCAGGCAAAAGCCCTCATCGAGGACTGGAAACCGGATGCGGTCATAGCAAGCGATGACAACGCGGCAAAATATCTTATTGCCCCCTATTATATCGACAGTGAAATTCCCTTTGTCTTCTGCGGCATCAACTGGGATGCTTCTGTGTACGGACTTCCAGCCTCCAATGTGACCGGCATGATTGAAGTGGCCCTGATCAGGCAGCTGGTGGATCAGCTTGCCGAATTTACCCCCGGAAAGAGGGTGGGATTTTTGAAGGGCGACTCTCTGACGTCCCGGAAGGAGAGTCTCTATATTGAAAAGGTCATAGGCCAGAATCTGGTGACCGAGCTGGCAGTGGACTACAGGGACTGGCAGGAGAAATTTATCAGCCTTCAGGATCGGGTGGATATCCTTCTTGTAGGTTATCCCGGTGCATTGCCCGACTGGGATGAGGATCTCGGGCATTTGAAGTCATTCATTATGGAATCCACCAGAATCCCCACGGGCGCCTGGGACACCTGGCTGAGCGAGATGGTTCTGATCACCTATGCCAATCAGGCCGAAGAACAGGGGGAATGGGCAGCAAGCAGAGCTCTTGAAATATTGGACGGTAAAAGTCCTGCCGATATTCCTGTGGTTGAAAATAAAAGGGCCGCCGTTTACTTGAATCTGGCTCTGGCGAAAGCCCTGGGTATCCGGTTTCCCATGGAACTCATTGAGAGGTCCCACATGGTCAACGACGCTGTTCCCGATAAAAAGATCCTGTACGTCAACTCCTATCATGAAGGCTATGTCTGGAGCGATGATATTGAAAAAGGGCTGAAGAAGGCCCTTGATGCCTCGGGTATGGGAATTGATCTGAAGATCTTCCGTATGGATACCAAAGAGAACAGGTCGGAGGATTTTATAAAACAGAAAGCCCTGGAGGTTAAAAAACTGGCGGACGAGTGGAAACCGGACCTGATCGTCGGCAGCGATGACAATTTTGTGAAATATGTTGTCGTACCCTATTACAGGAATTCCGCTATTCCTGTCGTTTTCTGCGGAGTCAACTGGGATGCATCGGGTTATCATCTTCCTGATTCCCACATTACAGGTATGATCGAGGTCGATCCCGTTGATGAATCAATCAATTTATTAAGGACTTTTGCCCGCGGCAACCGGCTTGGAGTCCTGGGGCTGGATGATGATATTAACAGAAGGCTAGTGACTTATGCAGGAATCAATTCCGGACTTGAGTTTGATGACGCATCTTTTGTAGATGATTTTGATAAATGGAAAAGTGAATATATCAGACTCCAAAAGGATGTTGATGTACTTCTTCTCATGAATCCTGTCGGGATCAGAAACTGGGACAAAGAACAGGCAGTCCGGTTTATTCATGAACATGCCCGGATTCCATCGGGAATTACGGTTGACGGACAGATTGAGTTTGCTCTTCTTGGTAATGTTAAAGTTGCAGAGGAGCAGGGCTGGTGGGCCGGTAAAACAGCGATTGAAATTTTAAGTGGGAAAGATATATCTCAAATCCCGCCCGTAAAGAACAGTGAATCTAAGATCCTGATCAATATGACCCTGGCCGGTAAAATGGGAATCGTTATTCCATCGGAACTACTTGAAAAAGCTGTTATCTGGAATGAAAATACCCATCTGGAGACAGACTGATGGGTTTCAGTTCCATTACAAAGAGACTGATCTTTCTGGTCATTGCTTTTTTTCTGATGACCATGATGATCCTGTTCGCCGCCTCTGAAATTCAGCTGCGCAAGATCATTGATTCGGGGCAGCATCTGATCTATCAGGAGAAGATCGAGATTGTTCTGAATGAACTGGAAAGAACCAATACCCGGCTTCAGAAGACCGGTCTTGTGGACGCTTATATCGATGATTTCCAGAATACAATCCTCAGGGAGCTCAAAAACGGATATTATGAAAAGGGGATGACAGTTTTCCCCTTCCTGCTGGACAAGGATGGAAAGATACTCATTCATCCCTACCTGGAGCGTGGTGCTTCTTCCATGGATAGGGGTCTCTTTCCCCCTGAATCTCTCTCAGAAGACTCGGGTGAATTTCTTACGGAGGAAGACGGACAGACATTCTGGAACCTCTACAAGGCCTATGAACCCTGGGGCTGGATTGTCTGCTTTTCAGTCCCCTACGAACTGAAATATGCCAATCTGATTGATTTCAGAATTCATCTTCTTGAGATCATGGTTGTCTGTTCCATTCTGATTCTGACCGTTCTCTCCATTGTCCTTGTCAACCTCAACAGACCCATCGTCAAACTGACCGAGGTTTCGATGAAGATTGCCGAAGGACACCTGGATCAGAAGATTGAGATCTCCGGCAAGGATGAAGTTTCCATCCTCGCCCAGAGTTTCAATCACATGCAGGCGTCCATCAAAAAGAAGATTGAAGATCTGAATCTGGAGATTACAGAGCGGCTCAGGGCGGAAAAGGAGCTTTCCTCCGCCAGAAACTATATCTCCAGCATCATCAATTCCATGCCTTCAATACTGATCGGTCTGGATGATGACGGGAAGGTGACCCAGTGGAATGCCTGGACGGAAAAAGTGACCGGGATCTCCGTCCGGGACGCTCTGGGCAGGGACCTGGAAGGCCTTCATCCCCTTCTTTCGGTGGATTCAGAGAGCATAAGACGGGCTGTCCGGGACGGTAAGATCGTTCATGAAGCCGCCAGGAAGAGGGTCATCGGCGATCGTATCCGCTTTGATGATATAACGATCTATCCGCTGAGGACCAATGGTGCTGCCGGGGCTGTCCTCAGAATTGACGATGTAACCGATCAGAACCATATGAAGGAGCAGCTGGCGCAGAGTCAGAAGATGGATGCCATCGGCCAGCTGGCGGGCGGCGTGGCCCATGACTTCAACAACATGCTGATGGGGATTACTTCGGCCGCCCAGCTTCTGAAAACCATCGAGGAGGAGAAGGGCGGTGAAAGCGGGAATGCCCTTGCCTACATCAACATCATACAGGAAGCCGCCAAGCGGTCGGCGGATCTGACTGCCAAGCTCCTGACCTTCGGCCGGAAGACAACCCTGACAATGACTCCTGTGGATCTCCATCAGGTGATCAACGAATCCATCGGCCTGCTGGAGAGGACTCTGGACAGAAAGGTCTCCATCAAAATCAATCCGGAAGCGGAAAATTTTGTGTTTTCCGGGGAGTTCACGTCCATTCAGAATGCGCTGATCAATCTGGGCATAAATGCCGCCCAGGCCATGCCTGAGGGAGGAGAACTGACTATCAGCACAAAGAATAAAGTGCTGGACGAGTATTACTGCAGCTACAGTCCCTTTGATATTCATCCAGGGCTCTATATCGATCTCTCCGTGGAGGATACGGGTTCCGGGATACCTCTGGGAATCATCGATAAAATCTTCGATCCCTTTTTTACAACCAAAGAGCATGGCCGCGGAACGGGGCTGGGGCTCTCGTCCGTATACGGTATCGTTCAGGGACATAACGGAGCCGTTACAGTGTACAGCGAGGAGGGGAGCGGCACGGTCTTTCACCTCTACCTGCCCTGCGCCGAGCAGGTCTCGGCCGGCGTTCAGGAGGATGCAGGCCCTCTGAATGGATCGGGGGTCATTCTGCTGGTGGATGATGAGGAGATTATCCGTCTGACATCCAAACCCATGCTGGAGAGTCTGGGATACACGGTCCTTCTTGCCGGAGATGGAGAGGAAGGACTTGAAGTATTCAAAAAAGAAGCCGCCCGGATCGATCTGGTTATAACGGATATGATCATGCCCCGTATGAACGGCAGGGAGCTGATTCTCAGGATACGGGAGACCGGCAGCGAGTGTCCGGTCGTCATCTCTTCCGGATTTACAAAGGATGAAGATCTGAATTCCCTGAAGAAGAACGGTCTGTCAGGATATATTCAGAAGCCCTTCACCAGGGAGGGCATCGCCCGCCTTCTCTCCAGTCTCGGTTGATTCCGGATCAATCAGCACCGGCCTCGGTTCCTCTCTATTTTCCTTGACAGATAGACAGACTCATTTTATCCTGATTAAACATCATACGTGTGACGAGTGATGTACTACTTTTTATGGAGCGATAAACTGATGAATCAGAAAACTGTAATGGCTTTATTTACCGGGGCGGCTCTGGTCGACCCGTTGAAGAAGATGGCAGCGGAAGTTCTTCCCGGTGTCAGATTCATAAATGTTCTTGACGACAGTCTGAT
>QKJO01000126.1 GCA_003249275.1 Spirochaetaceae bacterium | reverse complement strand
CACTTTAGTCAACAAATGCAGACATTCCGGAATCATGAAATTGATGGAATTGGTAAAAATCGCGATTTGATTCATGTTTTACAAAAAAAGGGAAAAATGTATAATGAATATATGAAAAAAAAATACAGATGTGCACCATCCATACTGGCCGCTGATTTCTCAAATATAAAAAAAGGGATCAGACTCATTGAATCCGCGGGAGCCGACTGGGTCCATATGGATGTTATGGACGGTTCTTTCGTACCCGAAATCACTTTCGGTGCCCAGATGGTCAAGGCGGTAAAGGGGATAACCGAACTCCCTCTGGATGTTCATCTCATGATCGAGAAACCGGAAAATCATATCCAGTCGTTTCTGAATGCGGGATCCGACTTCATCACATTCCATATAGAGGCCGTTGTGCATGCGCACAGGATCATTCAGATGATTAAAAGCGGCGGAGCCAAAGCCGGAATATCACTGGTCCCCTCCACGCCGGTATCTCAAATACGGGAACTTCTTCCCTTTCTCGATCTGGTCCTTATCATGACCGTCAATCCCGGTTACGGCGGGCAGTCGCTGATTCCCGAATGTCTTGAGAAAGTCAGAGCCCTTGACGGACTCAGAAAAGAACTGGGTCTGAGCTATGATATTTCCGTTGACGGAGGAGTCAACCGCACCACGATCAGGGAGACAAAAGAGGCGGGGATTGACGTATTTGTAGCCGGTTCAGCCTTTTTCGGCGCGGAAGATCCTGCCGCTGAAGTTTCCTATCTGAAAAACTGCTAGCCAGGACGGAAAGGTGTTTCACTTTTAGCAGCAGGATACCGATGTTTGAAGCGTGAGGTATTGTCTGATGAAATGGAAAGTTACACGAATAACTCTGCTCACCCTGTTTTTTACGGCGGTTCAGTTTCTGTCAGCGGGAGAACCGCTTCAGGATGAATTTATGTACGGTCTTGATCTTTTCAAGGTTGCCCAATACAAACAGTCGGCCCGTCTCTTTCAGGCGGTGCTGGATGATCCTGATTCGATCAAGTTCCATGGTGATGCCGAGTACTGGATGGCCCGTTGTGCTCTGGAGACCGATGACCTGGTCACGGCATCCGAGCTGCTGGAAGACTACCTCATCAGCTATCCCGGTCATCAGCTGAATGTCTATGCCAGGTATTACAAGGGAAGAATCCTCTTTCTTCAGGAAGAGTATGACAAGACAATCCATTACTATTCCTCATTCCTCACAAGCTATCCCAATAGCCCCTTCTATCCGAGCAGTCTTTTCTGGATCGCTGAGTCTCTCTACTTTCTGGGCCGTTTTGATGAAGCCTCGGAAATATACAACAGCCTTCTGGATGATTATCCCCGAAGCGTCAAAACAGAAGCGGCCCGATACAGGCTCTCTCTGATCGAATACCGATACAGGGAGGAGGAGCTCCTGAAGCTGCTGCAGTGGAGCCATGAGGAATTCCTGAAGAGTTCCAGTGACTATGAACAGAAGGAAAAAGAGTTCAATCAGGCTCTGGCGGTCTATCAGAGCAAGCTGATAGAATTGACCCGGACCAAAGAGATCTACGATAACAGGATTAAACTTCTGGAGCTGAAAGAAGAGTCCCTGCTCCTGAAGGAAAAACTCCTGAAAAGTCAGACCGGAGGATCATCGGATGAATAAACTCAGACTTCTCTTCCTGTTCATACTGACCGGTGCAGCATCTGCCTCTCTTTCCGCAACCGAGGTCAAAGACAATTCGTCCAAAATGATATTCAATGAAAAGGACGGAGTCTGGAGTCTCTACTATAATCAGAATGAAAAATTGAGACCCTTGTTTGAGGACCGGGACAACAGGACCTCCTACATGGATCTGATTCTCGATAACAGAATCTACCGCCTGCAGAAAAACACTTTTTTCAGCCAGTATGTGGAGGAACATCCCGGACTCATCGTTGCCCACTGGAGCAACAATGTCCTGCATGTCACCCAGTCGATTCAGACGGATCACAAAATTAAGGGATTCCGAATCACGGTAACGGTCAGGAATCTGTCGAAAAATTATATTTCTGTGGGGCTTAAAAACCTTATTGATACCTACAATAACGCCGACGGCCCTGATTTTTCAATCAACGGAACCGATCCCGTCAACTCGGAACGGGGATGGTCAGGGACGAATGTTCCCGGGTACTGGGGTACTTTTCCCGATGCCGATTCCGGCAGTCAGCTGACATTTACACCCCTGGGCGACAGAAAACCGGACCAGCTGATCTTTGCAAACTGGAAAAGGATCAATGACAGCGGATGGGACTTCAGCCTGAAAGAGGGGAGAGATTTCTCTCTTCTGCCCTATTCGATAAACGATTCAGCCGCAGCTGTCTACTACAATCCCGTTTCCCTGCCGCCGGGAACGGAGATCGCGGTACAGTACGCCCTGACAGCAGGCGGACCTGTACTCTCATCCGGTACCTCCTCAGCCGCGGCGGCAGCGCCGGCCTCAGTGAAAAATGACAAGGAACTGATTCTGAACTATGCTCTCCAGTATGATCTGGAGCTGATTGATAAAATAGTGGATGAACTTAATTCTCTTCTACAGAAAGATGATCCGGTATATAATTCACAGATTGAGTACTACACAGATGAACTGGAGAAATTGAAGCAGAAACTGTCCCACTATGAAAATATACAATAAGACGCTCAAAAAAGCTTACAGATACCTCAGGGCCGGGCATGACGGCAGGGTCATCAGCATGCTGGAGCCAAAGGTTCCCCTGTTTCTTGAAAATTATCAGTTTTATTATATTCTCGGGATTGCCTGTCTGAGAAACGGCGACAGGGGCGGTGCGGATACCTATCTTAAAAGAGCCGTACAGGTCAACAGAACGGCAGTGGACCCGCGGCTTTATCTGGCCGTTCTGGCGCTGCAGAAGAAAGATACGACCGAGGCCGTCCGGCTCTGGCTTGGAATCCTGGATATCGATTCCACCTGCAAGGCCGCCAAAAGGGGTCTGGACAGAATCAGAAAGATCTCAGACACAGAGGAACTGGATCTTTTTCTGCAGAAGAACAGATTCCGGCCCTATCTGCCGGTTCTCAGGAAGAGTCTTCCTCTCTGGTGGCCGGGAGTTCTCATCCTGGCGGCTGCCGCCGGCGGCATCTTTGTTCAGCGGGACAGAATTGCCGATTTTCTGAATGAACGGGATGTTCCCTCCAGAGAAAATCTCTCCTATATGTTTCAGGATCTGAAAAAGGAGAAACTGACGGATGAGAATCCCCAGGGATTTATTTTCAATCTGAGCGAGGATCAGATTCTCAGCAGTCTGAAGTCTGCCCAGGCCTATTTCGACAGCTACGACGACAACAGAGCCCGTTCAGAAATCAACAGAATCATATACTCCAATGCGTCGGAACCGGCAAAACAGAGAGCCAGAATTCTGGAAGGTTATCTTAAGACACCTGATTTCACATCCTTTGAAAATATTTTTGACTACGCCAGCGTTTCTGAGAATCCCTACCTTTATGACCGGTGTTTTATCCGCTGGAAGGGCAGGATGTCCAATCTCAAGATGAACGATCCGGGAATGAGCTTTGATTTTCTTGTCGGTTATGAAACGGCCCGGGTTCTGGAAGGGATCGTTCCCTCCTATACTGATTTTCAGGTCCGTCTGGACAGTTCCCTTCCTCTCGAAGTACTGGGGCAGATAGAGGTCCTGGATAAAACAAGGTTCAGGATCAGAATCACTTCGGTCAGAAATATTATTGAACCCTGAGCCATTATCTGCTATAGTCCTCTAAACGGATGTGTAGTATTCTTCTTTTGCCTGCTTTTATGTAAAAATGAATGAATCAGCAGTTTGGGATTTACAGTATCCTTGGAAAGAATCACTAATAAAATTCTGTTAATCCAGAGATTCCGGGAGGACGATTATGTCGGACAAAAATTCAGAAGATAAATTGAAGGCGATTGAGGCGGCCCGTCTTCAGATAGAGAAACAGTTCGGAAAGGGTTCCATTATGAAGATGGGGGATCAGCCCCACCTGGAAATCGCTTCCATTCCTTCCGGTTCCATTCTGCTGGACGAGGCTCTGGGTGTGGGCGGATATCCCAAAGGCAGAATCATCGAGATCTACGGGCCTGAATCTTCAGGAAAGACCACTCTGGCCCTCCATGCCATTGCCGAGGCGCAGAAGAGGGGCGGGATCGCCGCTTTCATCGACGCGGAGCATGCGCTTGACCCGGTGTATGCCAGAGGTCTGGGCGTCAAGGTGGACGATCTCTGGGTTTCCCAGCCCGACACCGGTGAGCAGTCTCTGGAGATTACAGAGTCACTCGTCAGATCCGGGGCTGTCGATATTATTGTTGTGGACTCGGTCGCCGCGCTGACTCCCCGTGCCGAAATCGAAGGGGATATGGGAGACTCTCATGTAGGTCTTCAGGCCAGGCTTATGAGCCAGGCACTGAGAAAGCTGACCGGCATCATCTCCAAATCGAATACCTGTCTCATCTTCATCAATCAGATCAGAATGAAGATCGGCGTCATGTTCGGCAACCCCGAGACGACCACAGGGGGGAATGCCCTTAAATTCTACTCCTCCGTAAGACTGGAGGTCAGAAAGATCGAAACCATAGCCAAGGGCCAGGAAGATGCCATCGGAAACAAGGTGAGAGTCAAGGTTGTCAAGAATAAAGTGGCGCCTCCCTTCCGTAAGGTGGAGCTGGAGATCATCTTCGGAAAGGGAATCTCATCCAGCGCCAGCCTGATGGATGCGGCCATGAAATACAACCTGATCCAGAAGAGCGGAAGCTGGTACTCCATGGGTGAGGAACGGATAGGTCAGGGGCGGGACAATGTCAAAACCTATCTTGAGGAAAATGCCCTGGTAGCTGACAATCTGCTGCTCCAGCTGAGGCAGATTATGTTTCCTTCACCTGTAAAGGAGTCGGAGGCAAAAATTCAGCCTCAGGAAAAGAAAGTTGAGAAGAAAAGTACAAAAGCCGAAGAAAAAATCTCAGATGATGAATTATTCTGAAATGATGAACCCATGTCAGCGACAGTATATATAGGGGCTGGATCGAATCGGGGAGACCGGTTCGGGAATCTTGCAGCTGCATGGTTTTCGATCCGGAGCATGCTCAACCGCCCTGAACATTCTTCCCTTTGGGAGACAGCGCCTCTCATCGTCGAAGATCAGCCCCGGTTTCTGAATATGGTGTTTTCCGGGGTATACAGCGGTAGCCCCCTGCAGCTCCTGGGTGAGCTTCAGAGGATCGAATCGGAGAACGGGAGGGACCGGAGCCGGGAAGTCTTTAAAGGACCGAGAACCCTGGATCTGGATATTCTGCTGTTCGGAGACGAACGGATAAGGAGCGACAGGCTGATTCTGCCCCATCCGGGAATTCACAGCCGGGCTTTTGTTCTGACACCCCTGCTTGAAGTCCATCCCGAAGAGGACCCCTGCAATCTGGAATTCAGGAAGTCATTGCAGATTCTGGGAGACCAGGACATTGTATGTATAAGAAAGAGGTCAGATTTGAATTTCTGGGGAGACGGTGCGACGGATGACCGGTGAACATGTCAATTTTCAGCTGGAACAGTTTGAAGGTCCCCTTGACCTGCTGCTCTTTCTGATCAAAAAAAATGAAGTGAATATCTATGACATCCCTATCTCCTCAATAACAGAGCAGTATCTGGAGTTCCTGAAATTTGCCACTGCCGTCAATCTTGAAAATATTACGGAATTCTATCTTCTGGCTGCGACTCTTCTCTACATCAAGTCCAGAATGCTTCTTCCTGTAGAGGTGGATTTCTCCGATGAAATTGAAGATCCCCGGGAAGAGCTGGTCGCCAAGCTGATTGACTATCAAAAGTATAAAAAGCTGTCCGAACTGATGACGGAACAGGAAAAATCCACAGAGTGGGTCATTGAACGCAAGAAAAACCAGCGTATGCTTCCCTTTGAGAATGAAGATGATCTATGGGAGGAAGTGGATGTCTGGGAGCTTCTGCAGAGTTTTGCCAATGTCATGGGCTCTCTGACTCAGGAAGCCATCGTCAATCTCTATGAAGAGGTTACGGTCAATGAGAAAATCACTCTCATACAGGAACTGCTGGAGGAGAAGGGGGAGTTTGTTTTTACAGACATCCTGATCAATCCGGAGTCTATCATGGAAATTGTCTGCGCCTTTCTGGCAATTCTTGAATCTGTCAAAATGAGACTTATAATGGTCTTTC
>QKJO01000101.1 GCA_003249275.1 Spirochaetaceae bacterium | reverse complement strand
TCCAGGACGGATTCTCGAGTCCTTCCTTCAGAAAAGGAAGGAATTCTCCCAGCACCGTCTGTGGTGAGGGATCAGGAATGCCCAGCAGCTTCAGAGAGACAGCCTTTTTCTGAAGCTCCCTGTCAAAATCCGCCGCATTACAGTTGATTCCGATGCCCGCATGAATATATCCGTTTCGGAATTCGCACAGTATGCCGCTGATTTTTTTTCCGTCGATCAGTACGTCATTGGGCCATTTCAATTCCGGTTTGAGGCCGTATCGCGAATGGAGGAAACGGCAAAGGGCCAGTCCGCAAATGAGCGGAATTCTGATCATGGGATGGAAAATCGCATCAGGACGCAGTGCAATGGTGAACAGCAGGTTTTCACACTTGCCTGATACCCAGGTTCTGTTGCGTCCGCGGCCTTTGCCGGAACTCTGGTATCCCGCCATGATGACGGTTCCGTGTCCGGCATTACCCAGAGCCGCCATGTCGGTCATTGTTGAAGATGTTTCTTCCTTATAATATATGGCGGATCCGAAGGGATTGGAAACGTCTAAAATTTTCATTATCCGTGATTATACACACTGCATAGGCTATGGGACAGGTTGATTTTTCATGAAACATCATTTATACAACAAAGTTATGTTCAGGATATCCTTGTTAGTGTTTTTTATAGCTGCGATTTCTTTACCCCTTTCTGCTGATGCCGGTAAAGATCTTTTAAGGGCAATCGCAAATCAGAATATTCAGCAGTTTGAAGAAGCTTTGAAAAGTATCGAGGATCCCAATATCTTTGACAGCAGAGGACGTTCGGCCCTTCATCTGGCCATACTTTACAATAATGATCAGATGGGTGTTTCTCTGATCAACGCCGGGGCTGATCCCCTTGAATATGACAGCGACGGCGATTCCCTTCTCTATCTGACGGTTCTCAGGGACATGGATATGACCGCGACAGCCATGGTCAGGGCCGGCGCTGATCCAAATTTCATAAACCAGTACGGAAACAGTATTCTCATTGTCGCCATCTCACAGAGTATGGAATTGACCTCTCTGGAACTTGTCAAACACGGAGCCGAGCCGAATACTGTCTCTTCGGCCGGTGTTTCCGCCCTTCTCCTGTCTGTCCAGAAGGGTTTGAGGGAGACGGCAGAAGCCCTTGTCGAGCGGGGTGCAGAGGTCAATCTTAAAGACAAAAACGGCTATACGCCCCTTATGTACGCCACCTGGAGACAGTACGAAACTCTCCGGGAACTGCTGATTGAACACGGGGCATCGGAATAATTAATTAAACTGAAATTTGATCTTGATCAAACATGCATAGGTATGTATATTTATTCAACATTGTCGAATATATATACGGGTATGGTTGAATGAACAGCAGAACTGCAAGATTAAAGTCGATTAAACGCATAATAAATGAATATCATATAACCAGTCAGGAACAGCTTCTGGCTTTTCTTGAAAAAGAGGGCGTTGTGGTCACCCAGGCGACCCTTTCCCGGGATTTGAAACTCCTCAAAGTGGGCAAAGTCTCGGACGGGAATAACGGTTATTACTATACTCTTCCCAGAAACAGAAAAGAGCTGGAAACCACCAGACAGTACATCAACGACATCACCAGAGGTTTTCTCTCCATCAGTATTTCCGTCAACCTTTGCATCATGAAAACACTTGCCGGACATGCCGACACAGTCGCCATCGCCCTTGACAATCTGGAACTGGATGAAATCCTCGGTACTATTGCCGGCGACGATACCATACTCATCGTTCTGAAGGAGAATCTGCCCGGTCAGAAATTTCTGCAGGTTCTGAACGCCGCCATACCCGAACTGGAGCTGGAAGTATGAAAGCAGCCGTATTGGGCGCCACCGGATATACGGGGCAGATCCTTTTAAGACAGTTGAGTCAGCATCCTGAAGTCTCCTCGATCCTGGCTGTATCTTCTTCTATAGCCGGATCAAGGGTTCTGGAGATGGATCCCGGACTTCATTATTCCATTGAAAATAAAATGCAGGATACTGAAGGGCAGTACATCTCTGTGGAAAGGGCATCCGAATTCAAACCGGATGTGGTTTTTTCCGCCCTGCCCCATCTGGCATCAGCCCAGGTCTGCGATCCTTTTTATGATTCATCAGTTGTGATCGATCTGTCTGCCGATTTCAGGATGGAAGATCCGGAACTGTTTTTCAGAGCCTATGGAGAGAAGCCCCCCAGGGAGGAAAGACTGTCATCTGCCGTTTACGGTTTATCCGAGCTCTACAGGAATGAAATCAGGAAATCCGATCTGATCGCCAATCCCGGCTGTTATCCTACAGCAAGCCTTCTTCCGCTTGTCCCGCTTCTGCAGAAGGGCATCATTGAACCCCGCGTATTCATAAGTGCCCTCTCCGGAATTTCGGGTGCCGGAAAAAAGGCCAAAGTCTCCAATCTTCTTGTCGAAAGATCGGAGAATATCTGCGCCTACTCACCCGGGACAGTACACAGGCACTCCTGGGAGATCGGCAAGGAGCTTCAGAAACAAGATCCGTCAGCGGTCCTTCAGTTTGTACCTCATCTTGTTCCCATGAAAAGAGGAATGGCCATCACGACGAGCTGTGAGCTGAAAAAGGAAGTCTCATCCGAAGATCTGAAATCCATGTATGATCTGTATTACGGGGATTCTCCTTTTGTCGGTACCGTATTCCCCTCCATCCCGGAGACAAAACAGGTCTGGGGCTCCAACCGCTGCGACATCAGCTGGCATATGGAAGGCCGGAATCTTATCCTCTTTTCGGTCATTGATAATCTTATCAAGGGTGCCAGCGGACAGGCTGTGCAGAATATGAACATCAGATTCGGTTTTGATGAAGCTGCAGGGCTTGCTCTGCATGGAGAAATCTGATGAGAACCATCGTTATCAAAGCAGGCGGGAGAGCTGCGGAATCAAGGGATTCCATCCTGGCCATGGCCGTTGAAATCGCAGGATCCGCAGACAAAGGCATCAGGACCGTGTTTGTTCACGGCGGCGGTGCAGCCGTGTCTTCCATTCAGAAACAGTATAATCTTGAGCCTAAATTCATTGACGGGAAAAGAGTCACTTCAGCCGCGGAGATGGATCTTGTGGATATGGGGCTGGCAGGTCTGATGAACAAACACCTTGTCCGGATTTTTCAGAAGGCCGGACTGAACGCTGTGGGCCTCTCCGGTGCCGATGCCGGCATTATCCTTTCCAGTGACTCCTCATTGGATGAATCGGGTGTGGAAAACAGAACAGGAGAAGTCCGGTCCGTTGACCCCCGGCTGATAGAGCTTCTTCTTGCAAACAGCTATTTCCCCGTGCTCTCCTCCGTCAGTACGGATTCCAGTGGTAAGGGAATGAATATCAATGCGGATGAAGCCGCTCTGGCTGTTGCGGCATCACTGGGAGCAGACAGCCTCATCTTTATATCCGATATTCCGGGTATCCTCATCAACGGAGCCGTCGTTTCTTCCATGGATGAAAAATCCATCGAAGCTTCGATCAGCAATGGAGAGATTCAGGGAGGGATGATTCCCAAGGTCAGGTCTTCCCTGGAAGCCATCCGACAGGGGGTTCATTCCATACAGATCAGCAACTATGAAAATGCCGGAGATCTGGCAAAGATCCTGGCTGGTACAAAGGGAACGAACATAACCCTGAAGGAGAATTGAATGGAGTCCTACATAATTGATCATACACACCTTCCCAAGAATTATTCGGATAAGTTTCTGCAGATAGATCACGGAAAAGGATGTTTTCTCTACGACAAAGGCGGCAAGGAATATCTGGATTTCGGTTCGGGCATAGCCGTTAATGCCCTGGGATACGGAAGGGAGGATCTGGCGGAAACAGCCTGTGAACAGATGAAAAAACTGATTCATGTCTCCAATCTGTACACAACAGGTCCGACTGTGGAACTGGCATCAAAACTTGCGGCAACCGGAAACTTTGATGCAGTCCATTTCGGAAACAGCGGTGCCGAAGCCAATGAGGCGGCCTTGAAGTATGCAAGGATCTACAGCAAAAAGGCAAAAGGTCCTTCCGCCGTAGGCTATATATCCTTTACCAACGGATTTCACGGCAGGACCATGGGAGCCCTGAGCGTCACGGCAAAGGAAAAGTATAAAGAGCCCTTTCTACCTCTGCTGTCAGACTGTACCCTTCTCCCCTATAATGATCCCGAATCATTGACGGGCTTTAAAAATCCGGAATTGATCTCGGCGGTCATCGTTGAAGTCGTTCAGGGAGAAGGCGGGCTTACTGCTCTTTCAAAAGAAATGATCGAGGCATTGAACGGGTTCTGTCAGAAGAACGATATTATTCTGATAGCCGACGAAGTTCAGACAGGTGTGGGCAGAACCGGTTCATTCTATGCTTCACAGGAAGCCGGTTTAAAAGCGGATATTATCACTCTGGCCAAACCTCTGGCCGGGGGACTCCCCCTTTCCGCCACCCTGATCCCGGCAAAAATCAATGACCTTCTTCATCCCGGAGATCACGGAACAACTTTCGGGGGAGGTCCTGTGACGACCGCGGTGGCGCTTAAGGTTCTGGAGACGATCCAGGCACCGGGATTTCTTGAATCCGTAACAGCCAAAGGGCTTTTTCTGGATAATCTGCTGGAGAAGTTCATGGCCGGCGCGGGGTTGAAGGGACAGGTTCTGGGAAAAGGTCTTTTAAAGGGTCTTGAGATTGACTCCCTGAGTCCGGAACAGACGGGAAAAGTTCTCGTCGAATGTCAGAACAGAGGACTCCTGGTCCTCAGGTCGGGGCACAATATCGTAAGACTGGCACCGCCGTTGATTGTAAGTGAAAATGAACTCCAAAAGGGAGTCACAATACTATTTGATGTTATCAAGGAGATTTTATGAGCGAGCAGCCTATCAAAAAAATAGCCCTGGCCTATTCCGGGGGACTGGATACATCCATCATCATTCCCTGGTTGAAAGAGAACTACAATGATGCGGAAGTTATCGCCATCTGTACCAATGTGGGACAGAATGAAAACTGGGAAGGAATGGAGCAGAAGGCCCTCAATGCCGGTGCATCCAAGTATTTCCTGGCAGATCTGAGAGAAGAACTGACCAGCGACTACATCTATCCCATGGTCAGAGCAGGAGCCATCTACGAAGGCCAGTACCTTCTGGGAACGTCCATCGCCAGACCTATTCAGGCCAAATATCAGGTTGAGATTGCCCTGCAGGAGGGCTGCGATGCCCTGTGCCACGGCTGTACCGGAAAGGGTAACGACCAGGTACGCTTTGAGCTGACCTACAAGGCCCTTGCCCCCCACCTGAAGGTCATCGCCCCCTGGAGAATCTGGAACATCCACTCAAGAGAGGATGCCATCGAATATGCAGAGAGCCACGGTATCGATCTGGGAACCATTTCAAAGAAGAATATCTACTCCAGAGACTGGAACGTCTGGCACATGAGCCATGAAGGCGGAGATCTGGAAGATCCCTGGAACAGACCCCAGGAACCGATGTTCCAGCTTACAAAGTCTCCCAAAGAGGCTCCCGACCAGGAAGAGGAAATTACAATCGATTTCGAACAGGGAATTCCAGTCGCCGTTGATGGTAAAAAAATGAATTCCTATGAACTCCTTCAGGAGCTGAACAGGAGAGCTGCAGCTCATGGAATCGGACGTGTCGATATTGTGGAAACAAGACTTGTAGGCATGAAGAGCCGCGGTGTTTATGAAACTCCCGGGGGAACTCTTCTTCATATAGCCCTGAGGGACCTTGAAATGCTGACCATCAACAATGACGCTCTCCATCTCAAACAGAAACTGGCCCTCGACTATGCCGATCTTGTCTATGCAGGTAAATGGTACACCACCAGCAGAAATGCTCTGGAAGCGTTCATGAAGAAAACGACGGAGTTTACAACCGGTTCTGTCAGAATCATCATGTACAAGGGAAATGCAATTATTGCAGGACGGAAGTCTCCCTATGCCCTCTATCTCGAAGATCTGGCCTCCTTTGGAAAATCGAGCTATGAGCATAAAGATGCAGACGGTTTTATCAAACTCTACGGTTTGTCCACAGGCGTAACAGCCATGGTTCAGAAAAAACTGAAGGATGATTCCGGTCAGGCCGTCAAGATCATGGGAACGGCGGCATCCTTCCACGATAAATAACATCCCTTTTCTGATTTTGAGCCTGTTCCCCCGGGGACAGGCTTTTTTATTGAATGTAAATTCCTTTTTCCG
>QKJO01000128.1 GCA_003249275.1 Spirochaetaceae bacterium | reverse complement strand
CCTCTTTTTTTCGGGAACTCTTATCTGCGAATGGGGTCGGGTAGAGGCTGGGAACTGATGTTCTCGCCTCTCAGATACCTGATGCCGATAACCGCAGCCTGGGCAGCACTGGTTGTCGTGGTATAGGGGATCTTCCTCTTGACTGCCTCGGTACGGATCTCTTCATCTTCTATCTGGGAGTTTCTGCCCAGGGGTGTATTGATCAGCATATCGATTCTGCCGCTGCTCATATGGTCCACAACACTGGGGTGGCCCTGATGCAGTTTGAGTATGACCTCCGAGAAGATGCCGTTCTTATACAGGAAGTCGGCTGTGCCTCTGGTGGCGGCGATATCGAATCCCATATCCACAAACTCGCGGATAATGGGCAGAATCGTCTGTTTGTCCTTGTCTGAGACTGTGACGAACACGCGTCCCTTCGTGGGCAGGTAACATCCTACCGCAGCCTGTACCTTGGCAAAGGCTTCACCGTAACTCTCACCGATTCCGATGGCTTCTCCGGTTGATTTCATCTCGGGCCCCAGAATGGGATCGAGACCGGCGAATCTGTCGAAGGAGAATACGGCTTCCTTGACCGCCCAGCCGGTCTGGCAGGCCCCCTGCCCTACGCCGGTGGCACTGTCCACAAGACCCTGTTTCATCAGGTCCTCGCCGTTCCAGATCTTTACAACCGCTTCGATCAGATTGACCCCGGATGTTTTGGACAGGAAAGGTACAGTACGGGATGCTCTCGGGTTGACCTCAAGGATGTAGAGAACTCCGTCTTTCACGGCAAACTGGATGTTCAGAAATCCCTTGACGTTGAACTCCCGGGCGATTGAGACGGCGGCATCGGCCATCTGCTCCAGAATCTCAGGGGTCGACTTGTAGGGAGGGAAAACACAAGCCGAGTCGCCCGAGTGGATACCCGCCGCCTCGATGTGCTGCATGATACCGCCGATGTAGACATTTTTTCCGTCCGAAACGGCATCCAGGTCGTACTCGAAGGCATCTTCCAGAAACTGGTCCACCAGTACAGGTCTGTCGGGAGAGATGGGAATCCCTTTACTGAGGAACACATTCAGTTCCTCTTCCGAATAGGCGATGAACATGCTCCTTCCTCCGAGAACGAAGGAAGGACGGAGGAGTACGGGAAATCCGATCTCACGGGAGAACAGGGTCACATCGTCTCTCGTATAGGCACTCTTGTTCTTGGGTTGAGCCAGGTTCAGTTTGGTCATGGCTTCGGAGAAGAGTTTTCTGTCTTCCGCCTTGTTGATGTCATTGACTGAAGTACCGATCACTTCGGCGCCCGCTTTCTCAAGCTCTTCCACCATATTCAGAGGAGTCTGTCCACCCAGCTGGACGACGATCTTATTGACCTGTTCCTTCTTCATGATCTGTTTGACAGATTCGGGAGTCAGCGGCTCCATATAGAGCCTGTCGGAGATATTGAAGTCGGTGGATACGGTCTCGGGGTTGGAGTTGATCATGATGGTCTTGACGCCCTGATCCCGGAAACTCATGGAAGCCAGAGTACAGCAGGTATCAAATTCGAGACCTTGTCCGATCCGGTTGGGACCGGATGCCAGGATGATCACACCCTCGTCTCCCGTGGGAGTACCCTCGTCGATTTCACCCCAGCTGGAGTAGAAATAGGGAGTCTGGGCGTTGATCTCACCGGCGCAGGTGTCGACAAAGTGGTAGGACGCCTCCATACCGAGACTCTCTCTCAGCGCTGTTATACTCTCGGGTGTTTCCGCCCTCAGTTCTGCAATTCTGCCGTCTGAAAGACCCGTTTTCTTGGCTTCCAGCAGAAGGTCTCTGTCCAGATCGGCGGCCGCGGCAATCCTGTTCTCCAGCTTGACCTGCTTCTGCAGCTGATGGAGAAACCAGATATTGAAGCCCGTTTTGGCGGACAGCTTTTCCAGGGAACCCTTGGGATTCCATTTGATCCAGGTATAGGCACCCAGCAGTCTGCGGGGATGGGCCGTTGAAAGGATATGATCCAGCTCTTTTTCGCTGACTCTCATCTCGGTCAGACCGTCAAAACCCGCTTCCGAGGCTCTCAGAGCCTTGTTGAGGGCTTCAAGAGCCGTTCTTCCCAGAGCCAGGGCTTCTCCGACCGACTTCATCTGGGTTCCCAGTGCGGTATAACCGGTGGGGAACTTCTCCGTTTCAAAACGGGGAACCTTGACGGCACAGTAGTCCAGTGAGGGCTCAAAACAGGATGCTGTTTTACCCGTGATTTCATTGGTAACTTCATCCAGGGTATAACCGACAGCCAGCTTGGCGCTGCACCGGGCGATGGGGAATCCCGTCGCCTTGCTGGCCAGAGCACTGGATCTGGAAACCCTGGGGTTCATTTCGATAACGATCATCCTGCCGTTTTCCGGGTTGACCGCGAACTGGACATTGGAGCCTCCACAGTCCACACCGATGGCCCTGAGGATGTCGATGGATGCGGTTCTCATCTTCTGGAAAGCCCGGTCATCCAGGGTCTGGATGGGGGCGATGGTGATGGAGTCTCCCGTGTGGACGCCCATGGGGTCGATATTCTCGATGGAACAGACGATGATGGCATTATCCATCTTGTCTCTCATGACCTCCATCTCGAACTCTTTCCAGCCGATGAGAGACTCTTCAATAAGAGCCTCGCCCACAGGACTGTCCAGGAGGGCCTTTTCCACTTTGCCCTTCAGCTCGTCATGGGTATAGGCGATGCTTCCGCCCATGCCGCCCAGTGTGAAACTGGGGCGGATGACCAGAGGAAGCCCCACTTCCTTTTCAAGCTTCAAAGCACCGGCAACCGTCTTTGTGACGATGGATCTGGGAGATTCAAGACCCAGGCTTTCAACGACCTTCTTGAACTCGCCCCGGTCCTCAGCCTTGAAGATGGATTCGGTTCTGGCACCGATGACTTCGACGCCGTATTTTTCAAGAACGCCCTCTTCCGCAAGATCGAGGGTGAGGTTGAGGGCCGTCTGCCCTCCCATGGTGGAGAGGACCGCATCGGGTCTCTCTTTCCTGATGATTTCGGTGACATATTTCACCGTCAGCGGTTCTACATAGATCCTGTCTGCCAGACCCGGAGTCGTCATAACCGTTGCGGGATTGGGATTGACCAGGATGACTTCATAGCCCTCTTCCTTGAGAGCCTTGACGGCCTGTGTTCCCGAATAGTCAAACTCACAGGCCTGTCCAATAATGATCGGTCCTGAACCGATGATCAGTATCTTGTGCAAATCTTTTCTGGCGGGCATTATATCTCCTTCTCCCCTTCTTTGACCACATCGAGGAATGCATCGAAAATCCAGCTGGAATCAACCGGTCCGGGAGATGCCTCCGGATGAAACTGCACACAGAGCAGTTTTTTCTCTTTCCACTCAAGCCCTTCGATGGAGCCGTCGTTGGCATTCCTGAATCTGACGCTCACACCTTCAGGCAGAGACTCCTCCCGAACGGCAAAACCGTGGTTCTGGGAGGTGACGAATACGCGTCCTGTCGCTTCATCACGGACCGGATGGTTGCAGCCGTGATGTCCGAACTTCATTTTAAAGGTTTCCGCTCCGATGGACTGACCTATGATCTGATGTCCGAGGCAGATGCCGACCAGGGGG
Source organism: Spirochaetaceae bacterium (assembly GCA_003249275.1). Next base: position 2,608 of record QKJO01000128.1, on the reverse strand, counting down.
AACTCTCCCAGGATCTCCTGAGCCAGAGTAACCTGCGCTTTCAGTACAGCGGGGTCGCCGGGACCGTTGGAGAGGAACACCCCGTCGGGATTGATCTTTCTTATATCCTGTATAGTTGCGGAAGAAGGAAGCAGGGTGATTCTGCAGGAGCGGGTCTCCAGTTCTCTGATGATATTGGCTTTGATTCCGCAGTCCAGAAGGGCGATATGAGTCCCCTCTCCAGGCAGTTCGACAATTTCGGAAGTTCCGACATCGCCGATCAGATTCTGCCCTTCCATGGAAGGTAGATTTTTAAGGAAATCCAGGGTCAGCTGAAGATCTTTCTCGCTCCAGCCGCCGGTTTTATCGGAAGCCCTGACAATGACGGCATTGCAGCTGCCTTCGTCCCTGAGCATAAGGGTCAGTTTTCTTGTATCGATTCCCGAAATGCCGCAGATTTCGTTTTTCTTCAGAAAGGCATCGAGGGTGATCCGTCCGGGGGGGATGGGACCGTCATAAAGCTCTCTCACAACAAAAGCCGACACTTTGATATCTTTTCGGGATTCGGCCTCGGGGCCGTTTTCAGACCAGATGTCTTCACAGCCGTAGTTGCCGATATGGGGATAGGTCATGGTTACGATCTGCCCCGTGTAGGATGGGTCGGTCAGTATCTCATGATAGCCTGACATCCCGGTGTTAAATACAAGCTCTCCGAAAGGAAAAACCTGTCCCTCAGTCAATCCGGATGCTTCGGGAGCTCCGTAACCAAAACTGCTTCCTGGAAAAACGGTACCGTTTTCTAGAACCAGATAGGCCTTATCCTGCATATTCCACCCCATTAATAAATATTTATACAGATATTGTAAATAAATATACATTAGCAAGAACATTTATTTACAAAAAAACCGGCCTGTATGGAGCCGGTTCAAGTCCCTGGAAAAATATTCCAATGCTGGTTTCAAGAATAAGAACATCCTGTTCATGGCAAGTAGAACAAGGGACTTCTGTTTTTTTTACTTCCCGAGGAGGACTCGAACCCCCAAAGGCAGAACCAGAATCTGCAGTGTTACCAATTACACTATCGGGAAATATGACTCTTCAACTGATCGCCCTTCCGGCTTTCAGCCGGTCTGACAACTTCGTTGTTTCGATCTGCGGGCATAATATAAAAATTGACTTTTTATGTCAAGTGAATCCGCCAAAATGTTCCGCTCAATTTTTAACTTTTTCAATCCATTTTTTCGCTGTTATATTCTATAAGGGTTTTGATGCTGATCCCGGGCAGTTTTTCGGCATATTTCAGGAAGGGAAGACCGATAATTCCGAAGATATGCCTGACCTGGGCACCGCCCATCCGGAGCAGTTCGACGGCGGCGCTCATGGTACCGCCGGTGGCCAGAAGATCGTCCACGAGAAGCACATTTTTGCCCTGGGGAACATCACTCTGGTGAATTTCCACCTCTGCCTTGCCGTATTCCAGCTGATAAGACTTTTTCAGGGTGACACCGGGGAGCTTGCCCGCTTTTCTGACAAGAATAAGGGGAATGCCCATGGCCTTGGCAAAGGGAGCGGAAAAGATGAATCCCCGCGATTCCACAGCGGCAACGGCGTCGATATTCTTGTCTTTGTAGTACTCCACCATCTGATCGATGCACCAGGAAAAGGCTTCGGGATTGGTCAGTATGCTTGTGATGTCAAAATAGAGTATACCCTTATGAGGAAAATCCTCAATTTTCCGGATGGAATCATCAAGATTGAATTCTTTGGACATGAATCAAGTCTCCCTTACTTATAAAAAATGAGCTGCACACAGGCTCTAAAATACACGGCTTTCCCCATATCATCAAGAGCGGAAACTCAGGGATAACCCCGTTTGAACGAGGGAACCCTCGCTCTGGCATTCTCTGTGAAGTCCGACCGTTCCCCTGACTTAAGGTACTGATATCCGATTCCAGCGATCATGGCGGCGTTATCCGTACAAAGAGGCAGGGAGGGATAGAAGATTTTTATGCCCCGGATGGAGGAAAGGGATTTCCTCATATATGAGTTGGCCGTCACGCCGCCCCCGGCGACCACGGTAATGACCCCCGTATCCTCAATGACCTTCTTCAGTTTCCTTATGAGGATGTCCACGGCTCTCTTCTGAAAGGCGGCGGCGATGTTCTCTTTGCTCTTCTCAAACTCCGGATTGTGAAACTGATCCAGCTGATTGATGACGGCGGTCTTCAGTCCCGAATAGGACACATCGTATTTATGATCGCCCTTGTGAAGATTGGGACTGGGAAAGCGGAAAGCCTTCGGATTGCCCCTCTGAGCCAGCCGGTCCACCGCCACACCGCCGGGATAACCCATCTCATAGTGTTTGGCGATTTTATCAAAGGCTTCACCGCAGGCATCGTCAATGGTTGTTCCCAATACATCAATTTCATTGAACCCTTTTACAAGGGCAAGAACTGTATGACCGCCGGAAACGAGGAGACCGATATAGGGATATTCAATTTCATTCTCAAGATGAGGTGCATACAGATGGGCTCTTATATGATCGACCCCGACAAAGGGAATACCCAGAGACCAGGCCAGCCCCTTGGCAAAGGAAAGGCCCACCAAAAGAGAACCGACCAGCCCCGGT